>CAZKCX010000023.1:0-21065 GCA_964550865.1 uncultured Planctomycetales bacterium | reverse complement strand
GTAGCACGACTATGGCAATGTCCATGCGTGCCACGGTTGTTGCCCGAGCCGCTTGTGGTGCGCTGCGTCGAACCGCCGGATTCATCCGGCGCGGCCGCGCGGCATGAATGCCGCGGCTCGGGCAGGTAGTCGCGGTATTTCTGAAACGCCGTACTAGCCGTGTCGCCAAGATCAACGCTTGCCCCTGGCAGACGGCCCCGGTCCGCGCGTAGAATGCAGGTACTATGCCCAAGACCGGACTGCTCGTCGACGAGCGATATACGCTGCACGATACCGGCCCGGGCCACCCGGAGCGGGCCGAGCGACTCGAGGCCATCGACCGCCGTCTCAAGTCGGAAGGCTTCTACAAGCGCGTCGAGCGGATCAAGCCCGCCCCGGCGGACCTCGACCCGATCGAGCTGATCCACGACCGCACCTACATCCAGCGGGTCCGCGTGACGTGCAAGAAGGGGGCGTCGTTCATCGACACGCCGGACTCGGCCATCTGCCCGAAGTCGTACGACATCGCGCTGTTGGCCGTCGGCGGGATCCTGCAGCTCGTCGACGCGGTGATGACAGGCAAATGTGCGAACGGGTTCGCCGCCATCCGACCGCCCGGGCATCACGCCGAGCGAAACAAGTCGATGGGCTTCTGCCTGTTCAACAACATCGCGATCGCCGCGCGGTACCTCCAGGAGAAGCACGACGTCGGCAAGGTGCTGATCCTCGACTGGGACGTCCACCACGGGAACGGCACACAGCACAGCACCGAAGAGGACCCGACGATCTTCTTCTGCTCACTGCATCAGCATCCCAGCACGTGCTATCCGGGCACGGGCTTCCCGCACGAGGTCGGCAAGGGCAAGGGCAAAGGCACCGTCCTGAACCTGCCGATGGCGCCGGGGCTGGGCAACGACGCGTACAAGGAGGCGTTCGAGAAGCAGTTCCTCCCCGCCGCGAACAAGTTCAAGCCGGGTTTCATCCTCGTCTCGGCCGGCTTCGACGCCCACGCGCGCGATCCCCTCGCGTCGATGAACGTGACGGCCGAGGGGTTCGAGTACATGGCCAAGGCGACGCTCGATCTGGCGGAGAAGCACTGCGAGGGCCGCGTCGTCAGCATGCTCGAGGGTGGCTACAACCTCCAGGCCCTCGGCGAGTGCGTGAGCGACCACGTCACGTTCCTAATCGAACACGCCGCGAAGATGGAAGGGCCGTGACCCCGCCGCCATCCCCTCGTAGGCAACATGGCGACATGCGAACGTGTCGACGTGTTGACGTCTGGACTTGTGGACTTGTACACCCCGAGCGGCCGTCGCCCCGCGAGGGCCACTCGAGGGGTCCACGTGTCCCGCCTATTCGTCCGTGGGCTTGTGCTTGGCGATCAGCTCGCGGACGGCGGGGACGAGCTCGACGGGAACCGCGACCAGTGAGGATTTCTAGTCGTCGTAGCCGGCCTCGTCCTCGGCGACGGCCTCGGCTTCTGTCTGCCCCTCGTAATGCTGGACGCCCCGCCGAACGCGTTCTTCGTCCCAACCCTCAGGAAACCTGTTCTGCGACATCATCGTCTCCGCCGCGATCGGCGCTTGTAGGCCGCCAGGGGCTTGCCCCGACATACAACACGCTTCTGCTACGTCTTCCGACGTCGGCTCGGCGTGCTTCGTCTTCAAGCCAAAGCGGCGATTCGGGGCGTTCCGGCGGAACGCCTGCGTGAATCGCCGCATCTCCACATCGCCGCCGAGCAGTTCAAGTCCGTGCTTTCGGTGTGATGCCAGTCGATGCTGAACGGGTGCCCGTGGCCTATCCGTGGCGTGGATCGATGGAACCGTCCGCTACGTCCGCACCGGCACGGCCTTCCAGAAGTAGCCGCTGATGCCGCGGTGCGGATCGTGGTACTTCCGTCGGAAGCTCAGCTCGACGGGCATATCGACCTTGAGGTCCTCGAGCGCGCAGTCGGTGAAGTCGAGGTAGAGCCTCCCGCCCTCGTTGATGTCGACGATGCCGTAGATGGCCGGCGGGTCGACGCTGAACGCAAGCATGTCGCCGGTATACGTGAAGACGTTGCCCTTCTTATCGCTGAAGCGATAGTGCTCCATCTCATCGACGGCGCCGCACTTCACACAGATCCGCTGGGCCGGGTATTGCGGCGTTCCGCACGCGGTGCACTTGCTCCCGACGAGGCCCATCACGCCGCGACGATCGCGCCACAATGTGGAGAAGGCCGTGGGGGCCTCGAACTCCCCCCGTATCCCGCGTTCGGTCGGGATCAACTCACGAAAGACCGCGTAGCGCTCGTAGCTCTGGATGTCCTCCCGGTGCTCGAGGTGGCCGCCGATACCCTTCGGGCCGTTCGGCGTGTCGATGGTGGAGGCGAACTCCGTCACGGCCTCCGTGGCCTGGAGCAGAATCGCATCCGCGCCCTGGCCGTAGCCGACGACGATGATCTGGTCGCCCGGCTTGGCGGACTGCAGAGCGATCGACAGCATCGCCAGCGGATGGGCGGCCCCCAGGTCGCCCGCAACCCCCATCAGCGGGTCCATGCACTGCTCCTCTTGGAGGCCGAGCTTCCGCGCCAGACCTTTGAGCACGCGGCCGCTGCACGGCAGGAGTACCTTGGCGACGTCTTCGAGCTTTGCGCCGGTCTTTTCGAGGAGGCCGAGCACGGTCTGTGGAATCACGCTCTGGTATCCCACGTCGCGAATCCATCGTTCTTCCCAGCTACGGTCGAAGCGTTGCCCCGACTCGCGCACCGTATCCCCGATATCCGTACTGGTGGAATGGGCGCCCTTGAACTCGGCGATGACGCGATCGCTTCCGAGCAGCAGCGCGGCGGCCCCGTCGCCGTAGTTGTGTTCCTGCACGCTGCCCATCCGGGCTACGCGGCAGTCCGCGGCGGCGACAAGGATCTGTCCTTCGATGCCGGCCTGCACGGCGTCGAGCCCGGCGAGCAGGGCCGTCGTGCCCGCCTTGGTCGAATCGGTGACGTCGGTCGTCCGCGTGGACTGGGGCAGGTCCAGTGCCGCGACCATGATGCCGGCCGACTCGCGCTGGAGATAGGGCAGTGTGGTCGAGCCGAGAAACAGCGCGACAACCTTCTCGCGCCGGCCGCCTTTCAGACAGTCGATGGCGGCCGAGACCGCCATCGTGAGGCTGTCCTCGTCGTAGTTGGCGACGGCCTTCTCTCCGCGAGCCACGCCGAATGTGGCGGCGTTGTACCAGCCCATCGCTTGGAAGATGGTCTGACGGGGAAGGCGGAAACGCGGAACGAATCCTCCGCAAGAGGTGATGCCGATCATCGAAAGTCTCCCTCTGCCACGAACGCCGTGCCGGCACGGTTTGCCGGCCTGCCGTCGGGGGCCACGATTGTATCCCGCTTGGCCCGGCAGATAAACCGCCGGCAAGAAACCCCCGCGGAAATTGCACGCCGCCCGCGCAGCGCCCATAATGCCGTGTTGCTTTTGATAGCGTCTTTCGCAAGGCCAAGGACAACCGTGTGCATCGCCTCCGTGCGCTGGAAGGACCGAACCCGAACCGATGAACGAACTGACCGTATCCCCGCAGGACCAACCGCCTGATCCACAGCGGACGCTCGAGGGGTCCTCCCTTGCCACGGCGACGGCCATGGTGGCGGCCGCCCTGGCCGACGGGACGTCTGAGATCCACGAGATGCGCGACGATCCGACGTCGCGTGCGATGGCGACGGTTCTCGACGGCCTCGGCGCGATCCTGACCGTCGATCAGGCCCGCAAGCGGGTTCGCATTCGGGGGTGCGCGGGGCACCTTCCCGAGCAGAAGGGGGAACTCGCCTTCGGGCCGACCGCCCTGGCGGGACACCTCTCGCTGGCCCTGTGCTGCCTCGGATTCGGCGAATACCGCTTCGACGGATACGCCCTCGACGAGGCCGGGCCTACGGCGCGCCACGGGGTGCGGTCGATCATCCTGGCCCTTCGCGACCTCGGCGCGCAGATCGGTCACGAGGATGAGGACGGACGGCTGCCGATTACGCTCCGCCCGCGCGGCCTCCGAGGCGGACGGACGACGCTCAATCCGCCTTGGATTGAGGCACTCGTCGCCCTGCTCACCGTCGCGCCCTATGCGCGAACCGACGTGCTCATCGCGACCGCCGGGCCGACCGATACCGTCCGGGCGGCGGTCGCATGCGACGTCCTGCGTTCCTTCGGTGTTTCGATCGTTCACGAGGACTATCGCCGGTTCATCGTGGCGGCCTCGCAGCGCTATTCCGGCATCGACTACGCGATCCCGCCTGACCCGATCGAGGCGGCCACCGCGTGGCTATCGGCCGCCGTGGGCAGTGTCCCCGTCACCGTCACAAACGCCCATCCGCGACGCGACGGGCCGCTGCAGGTCGTGCTGGAGGGCTACGAGCGGCTGGGTTGCACGATTCGATCGGACGATAACGGCACGACGGTGGAGCCGCCGACGCAGAGCGGCAAGCTCACGGCATGCGAAATCGACATGAACCCGTTTGCGGAATTGCTTCCGCCGCTCGCCGTGGCCTCGCTCTTTGCCGACGGACCGACGCGGTTCAAGGGAATACGCCAGGATGATCGTAGGCATCTGTTGTGCCAAGAGCTGTCCCGGCTCGGCGCGGTCGTTGGGTATCCCGATCCTCGGGCCATGGTCGTGGATCCCCCGACGGTGTTCGCGTGGCAAGACCTCGACGCACACGACGACGCGATCCTGACGGCGACCTTTGCGGCCGCCGTTCGCGCGACAGCCGATCAGCCCGTTTGCATCTCCCAACCGGCCGAACCGCTCTGGTAGTGCGGGATCCCGGGCCTGGCCTTCATCGTAGAGCCAAAGCGGCGATTCGGGGCGTTCCGGCGGAGCGCCTGAGGGAATCGCCGCATCCATACTGCCGCCGAGCCTTCCACACCCGCGCATTCGATGTGTCCCACTCAACGCTGAACAAGTACTCCGGCCTGTCCGCCTATCGGGTCATGCGCCCGGGATCCTCGTGCCCGGTTGCCCGGTATAGTCGAACGAGCGCTCCGGCCCTATGATGCGGATCGGTGAAGCGATGGAACGTCACGGGCAATGGTACTGGATGGGCATACTGAGCGCGCTGGTCATGGCCGGATGCCAATCGCGGACGCGACTGGCCGAGAGCATGCCCGAGGCGCAGTCGGTGACCTCCGCCCCGGCCGAGCCCAACGGGCTGTGCTTACAGCGGGTGAATTATCCCGCGGTGAACCTTCTTGCCGGCTGCACATCGTTCGAGCTACCCGGCGGGGAGCATTCATTCGAGATCATCGCTCCGAATGAGGACCCCGGGGCGAGTCCCGTCGTTCCCGTGGAGATTCGGCGCAGGCGGACGCTTGCCGTGCACGGCCGGTACGCGTTGCGCATCAGCGGAATCCCCTCTGAAGTGCTCTGCCGCCTTCGCTGGCCCGAGGTGGCGTTGGAGCCGGGCGCGACCTATACGCTGAGCGTCTTCTGTCGCGGCGGCGGACTGCGGCATTCGGTTCGCCTGGGCTTCGGCGAATCAGAGGAGCGCGGGCGAACGGTCGTCGCTCGCCCGGCGGAGAGCTGGCAGCGGTTGCACACAACCCTCCGGTCGCCGCCGACCTCGAGCCAGACCGCGATGTCCTGCTGTCGCCCCACCCTGGATCTCCGCGTGGCGAGACCAAACGGGAATGCCGAAGGTTCAGTCCAGAACTGGGTGGAGGTGGATGGGCTCCAGCTCGAGAAGGGGGCGGCCCCGAGCCCATACCATCCCCACGATCCGATCGGGTACGGCGTCCGCCCGGCGCAAGACGAGCGAGCGTGGAAGTTCGATCCGGACCGGCCCTTGCCGTTTGAGGGGGCGATCCGAAACAACACCGCCGGCCGACTCCGGGCCCAGATCGTCTGGCGTTTGAGAGATGTCTTTCAACGCAGTCGACATTGGCGGACAAACGACTGCTCGCTCGTCTCGGGGCAACAGCAGCGCTTCACGTTACGGTTCCCCTCCGCGGCTCGTGGCTACTATGTGTTGCACACGGAGATCCGGGCCGGTCCGGATCTGACCCACCATGATCGCATGGGCCTGGCCATCCTCGACGCCGATGCCACGATCCCGGTCGGCACGCCGCCGCTGCTGGGCCTGGCGATGTTGCCGGGAGGATTGCGGCGCCCCCTGGGCGGGAACGTTTCGCCCGTCGTGCAAGATGTGCTCCTTCGCGCGGGCTCGCCTTGCTGCGTCCACGCCTCGTGGCGACAGATCGAAACGCTCCCGGGCCGCGACGACTTCGAGCGGCTGGAGCACCATGTCGAGCAGGTAATCGCCTACGCCGCCGAGCCGGTCATCGTGCTATCACCGCCCACCCCGGCCGAGAGCCCTCCGTGGGCGCTTCCGGGAAGCGGGGCGGCGGAGGGGCGATCCGCCGGGCGCGTCGACCTCCGCCAGTACCGGCAGTTCGTCTACCGTCTGGCGATGCGATTCGCGGGTCGTGTGCGGTATTGGCACGTCTCGGTCAATGGGGATTCCTCGGACGTCACCACCGTCAAGGTCGTCCGGCGTACCGTCAAGCTGGCCGATCCCCGCGGGCTGATCTTGGGCCCCGGACGGATCGAGGCGAATGATTCCCAGGCCGAGGCGGTCGGTCGCTTTCTCACCGGAGGGGGCGGCGCGCACGTGGACATCGTGACGCACGATCTCTGGTCCGGCGCCTCGGAGCCCTCCGCCGAGGCGTGGCGGCAGATGGACCGTGCAGTCTCGGATGTCCAGGCCGCGTGCGCCATCGCCGGACGCGTCGATGTTCCGCGATGGGAGATCAGTTCTGCCTATCCGCCGGGCGAGGGCCTGTCCCTGGGCGACCGCGCCGCCGAGGTCCACCGCGCCGCCCTCATCCTGGCCAAGCGAGGCGTAAGCCGATGGCTGCTGCCCGGTCTGCCCGAGGCTGATCCGAACCTCCGCGCCCGGGTGCCGATCGAGGGCGCTGCCCTGGCCGGGGCCGCAAGGCGCCTCGCAACGGCGAGATTCCAACGCTATCGCGAGCCTGTGCCGGATCTGATCCTGGTGCAGTTCGAGGGACATCGCGGGCCGTTTGGGGCGCTCGTCTCCGCATGTCCGGCAGATCGCGAGGGCGGACAGGAGGTTTCCGTCCCCCCTGGCGTGCGAGCGGAGGATCTCTTCGGGCGGGTCGTCGGAGACGGTGTGGCCCCCACCAACGTCCGGCTGTCTTCCGCGCCGCTCTACCTCATCCCGTTGGACGGCGACGCGGATCGACTCGACGGCGTGAAGGCGTCTTCGGCCTCGACCCGGTCAGCCGCCACCCGGCCGACTCGCTGACAGAACACGTTTGAGCAGGGCGACGGTTCGATCCGTGGCGCCTTGATTGGCGAGCAGGGCGCGACGCGCGGACTCCCCGAGCGCCGTTCGTCGTGACTCGTCTTCCAATAGGGCGCGGACCGAATCGGCCAGCGCTTCCACGCAGCCCTCATCGTCGACCATCGTGTCGATCTGGACGATTCCGTCGCCGTCGAGCAGCGTCCGCACCGGCTCGGCGAAGTTGTAGACGCTCGGCCCGACAACGATCGGCTTGGCGAGGCCGGCCACCTCGAGCACGTCGGATCCGCCGAGCGGGCACATCGTTCGGCCCACGAAGACCACGTCGGCGAGGGCATAGAATTTCCGCAGCTCACCCATTGTGTCGCCGAGAAAGACGTCCACGGCCGGGCGCTCGGCCTGGCCGGCGGCCGCGGCCTGCGTCGTGCTTCGGCGCACGAATGGCATGTTTCGCTTCTCGATTTCGCCGGCCGCCTCCTCGAAGCGTTCGGGTTTGCGCGGGACGATCGCCACCTGCAGGCCCCGCACGCGCTCCCGCAGCTCGGCAAAGGCGTCCAGAATCACCGTCTCCTCGCCGGGGCCGGTGCACCCGCAGACCCACAGCGGGCGGTCCCGATCAATGCCGAGCTCGGTCGCGAGGGCCTCCTGTCCCTCGACGTGATCCACGACGGCGGCGGTGTCATACTTCATCGTGCCGGTCACGTGCACGCGATCGGCCGGCACGCCGAGGGCGCGAAATCGTTCCGCGTACGCCTCGTCTTGGGCCCCGACGCATGCGACACGGGAGAACATCCAGCGGGCGAGCGAGCGGACGATCGGCTTGCCGAACCGCCGCATGCTCTTCTGCTCGGTGACGCGGCCGTTGGCGATCATCACGGGAACGCCTCGTTTCCGCGTCACCGCCATCAGGTTCGGCCACACCTCCAGCTCCATGAGGAGGATCACCGCGGGTCGAACGCGGACGATCGCGCCGGCCACCGCCCAACTGAAGTCGAGCGGAAAGCGGAATACGCGAGGGTTCGGGTAAACCTGTCGGGCGCGGGCGTAGCCCGTATCCGTCGTCGTCGAGATCACCACGGGGAGGTCGGGCAATTCGCGCTCGATGGCCTTGATAAGCGTCTGCGTGGCGTTGACCTCGCCGACGGACACGGCGTGGATCCAGATCGACTTGCCGGTGCCGGGCAGCTCGGCGACGCCGCCGAGCCGCTCCCGCCATCCCGTGCGGCTCTTGCCGAGGATCAGCATGCGATACAGCAGGACCGGCAAGTACAGCAGACCCGCGGCCGTGTAGATCGCGTCGAGTAGGAAGCGCATGGTCAGATCATACCTCCACCGGGCCGATCGGCAAGGTGTGTCGTTCTGCCTGCGACATGTGGCCGGTTGGTGGTGGCCTTATCGGTCGGGCCCACGCTTGAGACCCTCTGTGAGGTACAGATGATGAAGCGTTTTTCGCCTGCGGTCCCATAAGACCGTTTTCCGAGGCCTGCGAGGAAGCCCGCCGCCTCAGACCGAGGATATGGATGGTTTACCTCGTACCTTTCCCCTGGCCTGTGCTCCGATGTTCAGTATGAGCCCCTGGCTTCTTGCCCGTGGACCGCGCCTTCATGGGCGGCCGTGGGGCGCGGATTGGCTCGATTGGCCGGGCGCGGGTGGTGTCTGTCCTTCGAGGCGCCTTTCCCGCGCGGATGGCGACGGACCACGTAGGCAGGCTTTCGAGGTTGGCAGTGCGCAGGCAGCAGGGCGATACAAGAATGCCGAGGGGACCCCAGGTGGCCCAGGAAGCCTCGAGCCGGAACGTCATACGCGCCGAGCAAGTGCGGTTGCTGTATGCGGCGATGCCCATGGCCCTCGTTGTGTCCACGGGAGTCGCCACGGTGCTTGTGATTGCGCAAGCGGCGGTGATTCCTTCTGCGCACCTAACCGTCTGGCTGGCGGCCTTCGTCCTGGTCTCGGGAATTCGGTTGGTGCTCCTCCGCGCGTACCGGCGCGCAAACCCGGACCAGTCGGACTACGGTCCATGGCTGACAGGCTTCCACGTCACCACCCTGGCCGCGGGGGTCGTGTGGGGCACCTCCGCCATCGTGCTCTTTCCTTTGAACGACGTCGTCCACCAGGCGTTTCTCGTGATCGTGCTCGCCGGCGTCACGGCGGGGTCGATTTCCAGCCTGTCGGTCGCCCGCGGGGTGGCGTGCACGTTTATTGCTCCCTCTTTGCTCCCGCTGTTGCTTCGGTTTCTCCTGACGGACACGGCTTTCGGTGTCCCCATGGCCAGCATGGTGTTCCTGTTCCTCGTCGGTCTTCCCCTGATGAGCGGACGGATCACGCGGACCGTGACCGAGAACATCCGCCTTCGCGCGGAGCTGCGTGATCGAGAAGAGCGTTTCCGTTCCGTGGTCGAGGGTTCCCCCAATAGCGTGAACCTGTTTGATCAGGATGGTCGGTACGTTTCCATCAACCGCGCCGGGCTGGAGGCGATGGGATGGGCGGAGGACGACGTCCTCGGCAAGCGCTTCCCCGAGGTCTGGCCCGAGGACGTCCGGCCCACGGTCGAGAACGCCGTCGCGCAGGTCCTCACCGGCAGGCGAACGGCGTTTGAGGCCGACTGCATTCGGCCCGACGGCCGCGCGGTGACCTGGTGGGTGGTGCTCAACCCGATCGTTCGGGAAGACGGAAGCATACGACACTTCGTCGGCATCTCCATGGATACCACCGAACGGAAGCGAACCGAGGATGCCCTGCGGGAGAGCAAGGAGCGTTTCGACCAACTGGCCGAGCAGAGTCGGACGATCACCTGGGAAGTCGACGCCGAAGGGCGGTACACGTATGTCAGCCACGTCGCCGAGCTGGTCTTCGGGTATACGCGGGAAGAGATCGTCGGGCGCATGCACTTCTACAATCTGCACCCCGAGGAGGGCCGGGCGGCGTACAAGAAGAGCGCGCTCGAGGTCTTTGCCCGCCGCGATCGTTTCACGAACTTCATCAACCCGGTGAAGACCAAGGGGGGCGAGGTCCTTTGGGTCGAGACGAACGGCATCCCGTTGCTTGGCGAGGACGGCAGCCTCCTCGGCTATCGAGGCACGGATATCGACGTGTCCGAGCGCAAGCGTGCCGAGCAATCGTTGCGTGAGAGCGAAGAGAAGTTCCGCTCCTTCGTGGAGAACGCGAACGATATCGTCTACTCCCTCTCCGGCGACGGCATCTTCCAGTACGTCTCGCCCACATGGACCGATATCGTGGGGCACGCGACATCCGAGGTGGTCGGCAATCACTTCCAGGAGTTCGTGCATCCTGAGGACGTATCCCTCTGTGCGAACTTCCTTGCGGAGGTCTGGGCGACCGGCGAGAAGCGGCGCAGCAGGGAATACCGCGTGCGCCACAAGAACGGCGATTGGCGATGGCATACCACCAACGCCTCGCCCATCTTCGATGAGGAAGGGCGGGTCGTTTCCTTTCTGGGGATTGGTCACGACGTCACAGACCGCAAGCGGGCGGAGCAGGCCCTCCGCGAGAACGAGGCGCGCACTCGGGCCCTCATGCATTCGGTCCAGGCGGGCATCATGTTGGTGCGCGGCGCGGATCGCGTTGTTGTGGAAGTGAACAACGCCGCCGCGCGGATGGTAGACGTTCCCTCCGAAGAACTCATCGGGAAGGTCTGCAGTGAGCGAATCTGCCCTTCGAAGAGCGGGACATGTCCCGTCTTTGATCTCGGCCAGGAGGTGAACAACGCCGAGCGTGCCGTCCGTCGCGCAGACGGCACGATTGTGCCGGTCTTGAAGACCGTTACGCGATTGACCCTGGAAGGGCAGGATCATCTACTCGAGAGCTTCGTGGACATCACCGACTTGAAGGAAGCGCAACAGGCCTTGCAGGGCGAACGGGAGAGCCTCGAACTCGAGCGGGCCAACCTGCAGGCGATCTTCGATGCGGCACAGGTAGGCATGCTGCTCATCGATGAGAACACCGAGGTGACGCGCGTCAACCAGGTCGCGGCCCAACTCGTGGGCAAGGCGACAGCGGATCTGCTCGCCCGTCAACCCGGCGATGGTCTGTGCTGTGTCCACGCGGTCGCTTCCCCTGAAGGGTGTGGCCACGCGGAGTTCTGCTCCGAGTGCCCCCTGCGCAACACCTTTGAAGCCGTCCTCGAGACAGGCGAGGAGGTTCGGGGTGTCGAGGCCTCCCAGAAGCTTCTCATCGGGGACCAGGAGCGCCAATTCCATTTCTCGGTGAGCGCTGCTCCCTTGACCCTCGGCGGGAAGAAGCACGCCCTGCTGGCCCTGTCGGACGTCACCGCGCGCAAGCAGGCGGAGGAGGCCGTTCGGCAGGCAAACATCGAGCTGGAGAAGCAGACGGTCCTTGCCAAGAGGATGGCCGCGCAGGCGGAAACGGCCAACAAGGCCAAGAGCGAGTTCTTGGCGAACATGAGCCACGAGATTCGCACCCCGATGACGGCGATCTTGGGGTTCACCGAAACCCTGTTGGATCCGGTCCAATCGGAATCCGACCGGTTGGAAGCGGTGCAGACCATCCACCGAAACGGCGAGCACCTCCTGCAGCTGATCAATGATATTCTGGACCTCTCCAAGTTGGACGCGGGCAAGTTCGAAGTGGAATCCATCAGCAGCTCCCCGGTGCAGCTGATGGCCGAGGTGTCCTCGCTCATGCAGGTCCGTGCCGCTGCCAAGGACCTCGCGTTCCATATCGAGTACATCGGAGCGATTCCGGAAACCATTCAGACCGACCCGACGCGCCTCCGTCAGATCCTCATCAACCTGATCGGCAACGCCATCAAGTTCACAAAGACCGGTGGGGTCCGGTTGATCGCCCGGTGCATCGATGACGCCGACAATCCGCTCATGCAGTTCGACGTCGTGGACACGGGCATCGGGATGACCCAGGAGCAGATCGTCAAGCTCTTCCAGCCCTTCACCCAGGCGGACGCCTCGACGACCCGGGAGTTCGGCGGCACCGGCCTGGGGCTGACGATCAGCAAGCGATTCGCGAACCTGCTCGGGGGAGACATCCAGGTCATCGACACGCAGAAAGGCGTAGGAACGCGGTTCCGCGCAACCGTGGGTACGGGATCGCTCGACGGCGTGAAGATGCTTCATGATCAGGAGGCGCCGTCCGCCGCCAGATCGGAGGAGACCGTTGCGAAGGTCCGTTCCGGCATGCTGGATTGCCGCGTTCTCTTGGCCGAGGACGGACCCGACAACCAGCGCTTGATTTCTCACGTGCTCAGGAAGGCCGGCGCGGAGGTGACCGTCGTCGAGAACGGCGAGTTGGCCGTGGAGGGGGCCCTGAGAGCCCGAGAGGAAGGACTTCCCTTCGATGTGATCCTCATGGACATGCAGATGCCGGTGATGGACGGGTACGAGGCCACGCGCCTGCTTCGCGAGAGGGAGTACACCGGACCGATCGTCGCTTTGACGGCGCATGCGATGGACGGAGACCGTCAGAAGTGCATCGATGCCGGCTGTGATGATTACGTCACGAAGCCGATCGACCGCAGGGGGCTGCTCGAGGCGATCGCCTCGCAGACCCAGCAGGGTACGCCGCACGAAGAGCATGCCGATGACGAGCGGGGGGCGCTGGTGAGCGAGCTCATCGATGATCCCGATCTTCGTGAGCTGGTGCAGGCCTTCCTCGATCAGCTGCCGGACAAGATCTCCGCCGTCGAAGACGCAGTCGCGCGAAACGATCTGGCCGCCCTGGCCGAGCTTGCGCACCAGCTCAAGGGCACGGGAGGTGGCTACGGCTTCCCCGCCATCACCGATCGCGCGAGGGCCCTCGAGGAGACGGCTCGAGCCGCCGAGGACCTCGAGGCGGTCCGCCGGTCCGCGCGGGCCCTGGTCGATCTGTGCGCGCGTGCCTCGATGTCAAGCCCCGTGGTCGACGAGCAGTCCCGCTCGAAGGCGTAGCCCGCGGCGAGAAAGATGCCTGGCCGATCCTGAGAACGGAAATGTGGAGGGAACGGCCTACGCTGATGCCATGAGGTCGGCGGGACCTTCGCGTCTTGACTCACCCACGCGACTTGCCCTACTGGCATTCGTTGGGGCAATCAGCCCGGTTTGCTAGAGCGCGCGGAGTACACCCGCGAGGTCACAAGGCTATCGACCTCCGGGCCGGCGGTGATCTTGCCGGTCTGGACCATCCACGAGTAGAATCCCGAACCAGGGATCGAGGATTTCGGATCGTGGCTCGTCCGGACCTCAATATCCTTCATCGAGGAAGAGCTGTTGGAACAGCCGGTGAGGGCGGCGATAGTCAGGGCGACCACGATCGGCAGTGGCTTTCGCAGGTCATCAGTCCTTCGGTTGTGAGCGAGGAACCTTGCACCAGTAATGGGAACGGCAGACAGCCGGCGTAGCCCCGCTGGCCGGCGCCGATGTGCGTTGCCGTATCGCGGTCAAAGCATGTCGTCCAATCATATTGGCGAAGCAAGATCTTTACGGTCAACAAGTCGTAGCCGGTCGTTTCTATTGGATGGATTGCGTCGAATCAGGAAATTGAGCCCTGCATAAAACCGGCAAACGTGGGCCGCACCGGTTTCGGACTGTTGGGCGCAACGATCGAGAACTTGCCCATGTGCTCATGTAGAAGGCTCAAATGGTGTCGGCTTGTCCTTGCCCTTGCGGGAGGCTGGGTTCTCACTGGGTGCAAGCAGAAGAACCAATACGTTCCCCCTCCCCCGCCGGAGGTAACCGTCAGCCAACCTATGCAACAAACGGTGACCGATTGGGTCGAGGCGACCGGTACGACGGAGGCCGTCGAGTCCGTCGAGATTCGGGCACGGGTGGAAGGCTGGCTCGAGGCGGTCCACTTCAAGCCCGGCACGCCGGTGAAGGAAGGCGATCTGCTCTTTGCGATCGACGACAAGCCGTACAAGGCGACGCTGACCCAGGCCGAGGCCGATCTGGCCACCATGAAGTCCAAGCTCGAGTTGGCCGAGTTCAACTACGACCGGATGGCCAAGCTCAAGAAGCAGGAGGTCGCAGCGGCGCTGGAGATCGCCGAGGCGAAGGCCGCCCGAGACGCGGCCCAGGCCGCCGTCGCCGCCGCCGAGGCCGCAGTGGAGAAGGCCCGGTTGGACCTGAGCTACACCAAGATCCATGCCCCGATCAGCGGGCGGATATCTCGGAACCTGGTGGACGCAGGGAACCTGGTCGGCGCGGGCGAGCGGACTCTGCTGACGACGATCGTCAAGGACGACCCGCTCTACTGCTACTTCAGCATCAGCGAGAGTCTGGTCTTGGAGGTGCTGAAGATCGATCGGAGCAAGAAGGTTCGGGCCGCGAAACAATCCGGGGGCGTCCTCTACCTCGGCGTGGGCGTGGGGGAAACGTATCCGCACGAGGGCCGATTCGACTGGGCGGACAACCAGGTGGACCCGGACACGGGGACATTACGCGTGCGCGGCGTCTTCCCGAATCCGGACGGCAACTTGATGCCGGGGCTGTTCGCGCGGATCCGGGCACCGCGCCGGCAGCGGGAGAACGCGTTGCTCGTCGCCGAGCGCGCGCTGGGGGCCGACCAACAAGGGCGATACCTGCTGATCGTCGGCAACGACGACGTCGTGGAGCACCGCCCGGTCACGGCGGGCGCGTCCGTACAGGGCATGCGCGTGATCGAGGAAGGTCTGCGAGGCGGCGAGTGGGTCGTGATCAAGGGTCTCCAACGGGCCCGGCCCGGCTCGATGGTCAAGCCTATCCGAGCGCCAATGCCGAGACGCACGGCGCCGCAGACCCGACCGACGACAACCCAGGCGCAGACCGCTTGATCCGCGAGGTAGAACCATGTTCTCTCGCTTCTTCATCCATCGCCCCGTCTTCGCATCCGTCATCGCGATCGTGATCGTAATCGCCGGTGTGGTCTCCCTGACGGGCCTACCGGTCGAGCAGTATCCCGAGATATCTCCGCCGACCGTGCAGGTCACGGCGAGATACCCCGGCGCCAATGCCGAGGTCGTCTCGGACACCGTTGCGAGCGTGATCGAGCAGCAGGTCAACGGCGTCGAGGGCATGCTGTACATGTCCAGCACGTGCGCGAGCGACGGATCCTATGCGCTCACCATCACGTTCGAGGTGGGCACGGACATGGACATGGCCACCGTCCTGGTCCAGAACCGCGTGGCCATCGCCGAGGCGATGCTGCCGGAGGAGGTCAAGCGCCAGGGCATAACGACCAAGAAGCAGTCGACCAACATCGTTCTGTTTATGTGTCTAACGTCGCCGGACGGCCGTTTCGACCGGAACTACCTGAACAACTATGTGAGCCTCCGTATGAAGGATGAGTTGGCCCGCATCGAGGGCGTGGGCGATGTGCAGCTCTTCGGGGCGGAGTACAGCATGCGCATCTGGCTGGACCCCCGGAGGCTCAAGGCCCGGAATCTGACCACGAATGACGTCGTCGGCGCGCTCCGCGAACAGAACGTTCAGGTCGCGGCCGGGCAGATCGGTCAGCCGCCCGTGCCGGAGGGCCAGAGCTTTCAGTACACGATCAACACGCTCGGGCGGCTGTCGGACGTCGAGCAGTTCGAGAACATCATCGTCAAGACCGGCGAAGGCGGCCGCATCACGCGCGTCCAAGACGTCGCCGAGGTCGAATTGGGCGCCAAGCTCTACGATTGGTATGCCCAAAGAAACGGTAAGCCCGCCGCTGCCTTCGCGGTCTACCAGCTTCCCGGCGCCAACGCGCTCGACGTGGCCGACAAGACGCGGGCCAAGATGGCCGAGCTTGCCCGAGCCTTTCCGGAAGGGTTGAGCTATCACGTGCCCCTGGACACGACGACGTTCGTGCGGGCCTCGATCCGCGAGGTGGTCGTTACCCTCTTTCAAGCCGTCGCGCTCGTGTTCCTCGTCATCTTCGTGTTCCTGCAGGACTGGCGGTCCACGCTGATCCCGGCGATCACCATCCCGGTCTCGTTGATCGGCACGTTCGCCGTGATGGCGGGTCTGGGTTTCTCGATCAACATGTTCAGCCTGTTTGGTCTCGTTCTGGCCATCGGCATCGTGGTGGACGACGCGATCGTGGTCGTCGAAAACGTCTCGCGCAGCATCGACGAGGCGGGTCTTCCCCCCAAGGATGCCGCCATCAAGGCCATGAACGAGGTGTCGGGCCCCGTCATCGCCACGACGCTGGTCCTGCTGGCCGTGTTCGTGCCGACGGCCTTCATGGGCGGCATCACCGGACGGCTCTACAAGCAGTTTGCCCTGACGATATCCGCGTCGACGGTCATCAGCTCGCTGAATGCCTTGACGCTCAGCCCGGCGCTGTGCGCGATCCTGCTCCGCCCGTCCCCGGGGCGCCGCAATCTGTTCTTCCGCGGGTTCAACTGGACGCTGGGCAAGGTCTCGAACGGTTACCAGGGTTTCGTCGGCGGCATGGTGCGTCGGGCGGCGCTCATGCTGCTGCCCTTCGTCGGTCTGGTCGCCCTGGCGGGATGGGGCTTCGTCGCGCTGCCGACGGGATTTCTGCCCACCGAAGACCCGGGCTACGCCATGGCCGCCGTGCAGCTGCCAGACGCCGCTTCGCTCCAGCGGACGAGCGAGGTCGGCGAGAAGGTCAACGCCGCTCTGGCAGATACCGACGGCATCGAGGACTACATCACGTTGACCGGTTACGCGCTCATGGACGGCGCGGTCGCATCGAACGCCGCGGGCTTCTGGATCATCTTTGAGCCGTTCGACGAGCGGACCGAGCCGAACCTCAAGCAAGACGCCATCATGGACAAAGTCCAGCGGGAGCTGAGCGAGATCCAAGAGGCCGTCGCCTTCACGTTTCTGCCGCCGGCGATTCCGGGGCTGGGCATATCCGGTGGGTTCCAGATGCAGCTCCAGGACCGCGGCGACGTCGGCCTCGGCGCGCTTGAGCAGGTCGCGACCGAAATGGCCTACGACGGCAACGCACAGGCCGGGCTGACGGGGGTCTACACGACGTTCCGAGCCACCGTTCCGCAACTATTCGTCGATGTGAACCGAACCAAGGTCAAGACGCTCGGCATCCCCCTGTCGGCGGTCTTCGACACGTTGCAGGCCTACCTCGGGTCGGCGTATGTCAACGATTTCAACAAGTTCGGGCGGACCTATCCGGTCATGGTCCAAGCCGACCCCGAGTTTCGCGCCGACCGTGACGACATCCGGCGCCTCGATGTCCGCGACGCCGAGGGGGATATGGTGCCCCTGAGCACCGTGGCCACCGTCGAGGAGACGCTCGGTCCGCAGATCATCACGCGATACAACCTGTACCCGTCGGCCTCGATCAACGGGGCGGCCGCATCGGGCTACAGCTCCGGGCAGGCCTTAGGGGTGATGGAGCAGATGGCGCGAAACAAGCTACCCTCCTCGATGGGTTTCGAGTGGACGGGCATGTCGTATCAGGAGAAGCAAGTCGGCGGCGAGGCGGTCTTCATCTTCGCGCTGGCGGTGGTCTTCGTCTACCTCGTGCTGGCGGCCCAGTACGAGAGCTGGAGCACGCCGGTGTCGGTCATCCTGTCCGTGCCGTTCGCCCTGCTTGGCGCCGTGTTGGCCGTGATGGCCCGCGGCATGGACAACAACGTCTATACACAAATCGGAGTGGTGCTGCTGATTGCGCTGGCCAGCAAGAACGCCATTCTCATCGTCGAGTTCGCCCGCGACATCCGCTCGCAGGGCAAGAGCCGCATCGAGGCCGCCGTTGAAGCGGCCCGCTTGCGGTTCCGGCCCATCCTGATGACGGCGTTCTCGTCGATCTTCGGCTTCTTCCCGCTGGTGGTTGCCGGCGGCGCCGGGGCGGCCAGTCGCCAGGCACTGGGCACGGCCGTCGTCGGCGGCTTGGCCGTGGCGACCGTGTTGGGTCTGATCTTCGTGCCGGTGCTGTACGTCGTGGTGCAGTGGTTCGGCGAGCTGCGCGGATCGCGTTCCACGCCGTAGCGTGGCACGGCCTGGCGCGCGCGCAGATCCGCTTCAGTTCATGTGGTAACGGGTGGACCGGAGATCCACAGTGGGTCGATCTGCTCCAACTGCCTTCACCGTTTCCGCCATTGGAGTACGTTCGGCTGCCGAACGATGCGCTGCTGCGCGGCTGACGGCGCTCCTAGGGTGACGTCGTGACGGCCGGCACAGGGGTATTCAGCCGTTTCATGCGGTGCGGTATAGGTCATGGGCAACGGTGGCGTGAAGTCGATGACGTTCAAGCACGCCATGAGGTCGGTGGGACGTGCGCGTCTTGACTCACCCCTGGCGCTTCATTGAATCGGCACCGGCAGGCCGTCTGGAAACCCAATAAGGGTTTTGTGTACTCTCCCACGCAACGCTGCTTTCTCGCTTCGCATGGTTTCCGATACTCCTCGTGAGGCATAGAGCATCGAGTGCGAACGGTTCCGATGACAGAGTCCATGCTGGACGTAAGAAGCGCACCCCGCCGGAGGATTATACGGCGAGGAACCCGCCGTCGATCGGCAGCGTGACACCATGGATCATGTCGGCCTGATCGCTGAGAAGGTACGCGATGAGGTGCGCCACATCCGTCGGCTCGGCGAACTTGCCCAACGGGATCCGTGCCAACATCGGGCCGCCCTTGGCGGGATCGCTCCAGGCCCGTTTGCCCATCGGCGTCAGCACGACCGTCGGGTTAATGGCGTTCACGCGGATGCCATGCGGACCCAGCTCGAGCGCCATGGCCCGCGTCAGATTGTCCAGCGCTCCCTTCGACGCACAGTACGTCGTATGATCGGCCAACCCGATCTTCGACGCCTGGCTGGAGACGTTGATGATGGCACCGCCTGCACCGCGTTCGATCATCCCTCGGGCCACGACCTGGCTGAGGATCATGACCGCCCGGACATTGACGGCGAACGTCGTGTCGAACGCCTCGACGGAGGCATCGAGGAACGGCTCCAGGATGGCCACGCCGGCATTGTTGACAAGAAGATCGATAGGGCCGGCCTCTGCGGCCGCCTTTCGTGCCGCGGCAGCATCAGCCAGATCCGCTACGATCGTCCGGCAACCGATCTCCGCTTTGAGTGACTCCAGGTCCGCCGGCGTCCGGCTCAGGGCAACGACGTCGGCCCCGCACTCGGCCAGGAAGGGTGCGATGACCCGGCCAATCCCCTTGCCCGCGCCGGTCACCAGTGCCCGCTTTCCGTGGAATTGGATATCCATCAGTCTTCTCCCTCCAACTCGATCTGCGCCTTCACCGACGTCGGCGGCATGTCCACGGCGAAGTCGAACGCCTGGATGCCGTCGGCGAACGCGAACGTGTCTGTGATCAATGGCTTGACGTCGATCTTGCCGCTGCCCATCAATGCCAGCGCCCGCGGGTAGACATGGGCGTAGCGGAAGACGTGCTCGACCCGCGTTTCCTTGATCTGCGCGGCCACCACGTCGTAGGCAATCGGCTGGCCGGGCATCCCCACCAGGACCGCACATCCGCCCGGACACAGCAGGTCGAACACTTTCGCCGCGGCCTGCTCGTTGCCGCTGCACTCCAACACGATATCCGCGCCCCAACCGGCGGTCTCCGTCTTGACCACCTCGACCAGATCGTCAGCCGCTACGTTCACGGGCAGGATAGGCCCGAGCGTAGCGGCGAGATCCAACTTCGGCTGCACGACGTCGGACATGATTACGCGACTGCACCCCCCGGCCAGCGCCGCCAGGGCGGTCACCATGCCGATCGTCCCGGCACCGATGACGACGGCCACGTCGCCGGGCTTGATCCGCGCCTTGTTGGCTGCGTGCATGCCTACAGCCAGAGGCTCGACCATCGCGCCTTCGGCGTAGCTGACGTCGTCGGGCAGCTTGAAGGTGAAATCGGCAGGATGGACGACCTCCGGCCGTAGCACGCCGTGAACGGGCGGCGTGGCCCAGAAGCGAACTGCCGGGTCAAGGTTGTACATCCCAAGCCGAGACGCGCGGCTGGTCGGGTCCGGGATGCCTGGCTCCATGCAGACGCGATCGCCGACCTCCAGCGTCGTGACGCCGCTGCCAATCTCGACGACCGTTCCGGCGGCCTCATGCCCGAGCACCATCGGCTCGGTCACGACAAATGGGCCGATCCGACCGTGCTGGTAGTAGTGCACGTCGCTGCCACAGACGCCCACGTTGCGGATCGCGATCCGCACGTCGTGAGGTCCGAGCGGCTCGTCAATCTTGACGTCTCGTACGGCGAGTTTCTTGGTCTTTTCCAATACAATTGCTCGCATCTCAGGCCTCCTTGGTGGCACCGCAAAGCATGATACTACGTTCTTGGCGAGAACCAGACGAGATTGACGCCTCCCTCAGAAGTCGTTTCGGCATCTGGCAACCGGGCTTCTTGAGGCAGAAACGCCACTGATCGGCTTGGGCGGCGACTTCTGAGGGAGGCGTCGAGATTCGCAGTTTTTCCCTTGCCACACCGGTTCGTGCCGTAGTATAGTACATCGATGTACTGTAAATAGTACAACGATGGAGCAAAATTATACATCGATGTACTATGCTAAGAACGGCGGGATGAGGTCGTCTCGGTCTTTGTTCCTTTGGCTCGCGGAGAGGATCGCGGAACGACACGAGGAGATGTGATGGGTGTGGCTAAGGCAGGTCCCCCCACAGGGGCGAAGGTAGCGAGGTTGGCAGGGGTCTCCGAATCCACCGTATCGATCGTGATGCGAGGGGATGCGGAGCGGAGAAACATCTCCACGGAGACGGCCCGGCGCGTATTGGAGGCGGCCAAGCAATTGGATTACGTGCCCAACACGATTGCCCGCAGCTTGCGGCAGCGACGATCCATGTCGGTAACCGTTCAGCCCTCAGGCAGGTTGGGGAACCAAGGAAGGCATGGGGGC
>CAZKCX010000022.1:0-21180 GCA_964550865.1 uncultured Planctomycetales bacterium | reverse complement strand
AATCTGAACAAGCGTCGGCTGCACCAGCGGCTGAGCCGGCGGCCGGACTTGATCCGGCCGGTCGGGTCCAGTTCCGTCAGCTCTTGCTTTCGCTGCGTGATCAGGGCAAGGCCTTGATCGTGTCGTCGCACATCCTTGCCGACCTGAGCGAATACTGTACCCACATCGCGATCATGGCGCAGGGATTGATCGTGCGATTCGGCACGGTCTCGGAGGTCGCCGGCGAGGACAGCCCGCACAGGTCCCGCTATCGGATTCTGCTGGCCGAGCATCGGGTCGAGCTGCCGCACATCCTTGGCGAGTTTCCGGAGGTGCAGACGTTGGAGGTGGACGGCGATCACGCGGTGATATCCTTCAGCACGGAGCCAAGAGACGCCGCGCGGCTTCTGGCGCACTTGAGTGGCCGCGGCATGCCGGTGGCTTCCTTCGGGCCCATGACTCCGGGTTTGGAGGAAGCCTACTTGCGCACGGGGATTCAACAGGTGGACTGATGGCGAGCGGACCGTTGGTTACGAATGCCCTGGCTTGGGCGCAGTGGCGCGCGCGAGGGGGGCCGCGAACCACCTTCCTCTGGTCGGCGACGCTCGGCGGGATCGCGGGTTTCGCGATGTTCCTCTCGGTGTGGGCGGATCCCCGCTTCGCGTCCTCCGTCTTGGGCTATTGGGAGACGGGCGCGCTGATTAGTCAGGGGATCATCGTGATCCTGGTGGCGGGCGGGGCCATGCGGAATGCCGTTCGCAAGGACATCGAGACGCGCATGATCGAGTCGCATCGGCTGACGCCGCTGTCCAGCGCGCAGGTCGTGAGCGGGTACATGCTGGGGGCGGCGCTGGAGGTAAGCGGCTTGGTATTGGTGGTGCTCGTGCTCGGCGGGGTGGCCTCCGTGGGCTCGGGCACGTCGCTGGCGAAATGGCTTTTCACCAATGCCATCCTCTTTTTATTCGCCGCCTCGCTGGCGCCGTGCATCGTCTTCCTGAGCTTCGTGACCCGGGCCGGCTTCGGGTTCGTGGTCATCCTGTTCGTCGTTCTGAGCGCGGGGGGCGGGGCGCTGGTGGCGTACCTTCCGGGGTTCATGCTGCTGGCCGCCCCCCTCATGAGCACCACCATGTTGAGCATGTTCGGAGGCGGCCCGGTTCGGTGGGGAGGGGTCTACCCGATATCGCTGGCGATGCAGCTCCTGTTGGGTTCGTTCTTCTTCATTGGCGCGGCCCGCAAGTATCGACGGGACGATAGCGTGGCCTTCGGCGTATGGCTCGGTACCGCCTTGGTAGGCGTATGGTTCGTCATCTCGGGTTTGGGAACGGTCCATTGGGATGATCTAGGGTCTGCCGCGCGATTCATGGGCGGACACAAGCTACTCGTCAGTGATCAGATTGCGGGGTCGATTACGGCCGGCCTCGTCCTGTCGCTCGTGCCGATCGCGGGCGCGGCGTGGGAGCGTTCGCGCTGGGAGCGACGGCTCCGGTTGCAGGATCCGGGTTTGAGTCGGAAGCCGGTGCCGGTGAAGCTTGTTGTGCTCGTCTGCACGGCGTTCGGCACGCTGATGGCGTTGGCCATGGCACCGGCGGAGATCTTGGGTACCCGGGAGGTCATCATCCTGGCCTCCGTGATCCTGATGACGCTCGGCGTGTTTGCCTGCGTGCTGCGGATGAACTACCGGAGCTCCAACAAGACGGCGGCTGTGCTGATGCTGTGCGCGGCCGTCACGTGGGCCGGTCCGTTCCTGATGGCGTCCATCCATCGGCACGCGGCTCCGACCGCCGGGGCACCGAGTCCCCTGTTGGCGGCGAGTCCGATCGCCACGATCTTCATGCTGCTTCGTGGGGAGACAGTGGACCTACGGCTGGGGTTGATCGTTCAGATCGCGGTCTTCTTGGGGCTGGTCCTGACGTTCGGGGCCACGCAGGGATCGAGACGGCAACAGGGCGCGAGCGTGGCGGAGTCGCCGGGGGGAGGCCCGGGACGGCGTGTCGCGTCGTCAGAAGGGGAGGGTGGCGTCGCGTGACGGAAACTCCTTCGGAGAAGCACGGTCGAGGGCTATCGATCCGTCCCGGCGTGCGCCCGTTGATCGGCTTCGCGTGGTTGGTGTTCCTTCTCTACTATGTCCTCGCCCATTTCGACGCGTTGCGAGAGGGCGTTCACGGACGGTCATTCCTTCCGGCGGCGCTTGTTGCGCTGATGGTCGCCAGCTGGTTCGTCCGGGCGGTGCAGGAATGGGCGCTGCTCGCCTCCCTGCATATCGGAACGACGCCGACGCAGGCACTCTCTCAACTCGCCGGGAAGCGACTGCTTGGCTACGCGCCCGTCCGGGTGGAGTCCTCGATATCCGCTTGGCCAAGGGACTGCTGCCACCTGCGACAAGTACGCTACGGCAGTCGGAGATTGGCCGCGCTGTGCATTGGGGCGATCGTTACGGGGGTGCTCGGTCTCGCGGGTCTTTTCCGGTCGTTCGAGATGCCGGCGTCGGTCTGGGTTGTGCTGCTTGTTATGTTCGGGCAGGGCGTGGTCTTTCCCGTTGTCTTGTGGCGGGCTCGTCGGGTCCCGCCTCGCGTGCAGGGGCGACCGGCCGCTCGGGTCTTGCGGCTGTTCAGCGTCGGCCTGCGGAGGCTCCTCGGGAACGGCCGACTGGCGGGGATGACGTGCGTGCTGCAGGCGGCGATCTACCTCCTCGCGGTCGGGCAGATGGCCGTGGCCTTCGCGGTTTGTGGGGAGAGCGTGGATGTCTTTAGTCTGCTGGTCTTGCAGTCGGTGGCGGTCTTCACGACGATCCCGCCGGTGACGCACAACGGATTGGGCGTTCGCGAGGCCGCCATCGCCTTGACGGCCGGTTGGCTGGGATACGGATACGACTTGGGCCTTCTCGCCGCAGCGGTTGAGCGTGTGGCCGATCTTGCCGTGATACTCGTCCTGGGCGCTTGCGGATTGGTGACGCGTCGGCGTCGGGGGGAGCAAGACCCATCGCAGGGCGAGTGAAGCGAGAGGTCCGTCCCTGGTAGCGGGAATCCAGAGGTGTCCGCGTGTCGGTCGGTCCCGGGAATCCCATCGAGGGTACAGTGGAGAGCTCGTCTTCGACCGAAGAGCCGGATTCCTGCCTCGCCATCACGAGGCTTCCGCCCTTCCATCCAGTGCCCGGAGGTACGCCCAGGTGAATGCATAGGCTCGCCCGAGGACCTCGCGGTCGATGATGTCCATCGTGTCGGCGGGTTGGTGCCAATAGGGCAAGCGCCCCGTCGCCGTGATGCCGCAGATCGTGACGGCCGGGATGCCCGCGCGAAGGGCGTCGGCCATCTCCGTGTTGCCGCCGAAGATCTTTGTGGCGTATCCCTTCCATTCGGGATGCTCGGCGGAGAGCCGCTCGGCCAGGGCGACGAGCGGCTTGCTCGCGCGGAACGGCACGATGATGCCCTCGCGCGTCAGCCAGGCAGGTCCGTCACATCCCAGGCTCTCGAAGACGACGGCCACGGGGTCGTTGAGCTCGTGGCCGTGTCGGCGGAAGAAGTCGATGGCTCCATAGTGCTGCACCTCCTCACAGCCGGAGCAGACCAGCCAGACCCGCGAGTGCTCGGCGGGCTCGTCACGAAGGTGGTGTCCCAGCGCAAGGACCAAGCCGGCCGCGGTGGCGTTGTCGTTCGCGCCGGGGCTAAAGGGTGTGAGATCGGCCTGGACGCAAATGGCGAATAAGACCAGGGCGCAGACGGCGCTGGGGATCGTCGCGGGCCACACCCATGACGCTTGCAGGAAGACGCCGATCGTGTAGAGCACGCCCTGCGCGATGAAGAGCGCGAAGGCCACGCCGATGAACGCCCCGTAGAACCGGAGCCACCCCTCGGAGCTGAAGATGATGGGCGAGCGGTGGCTATCGACGTGGCCGATTAGGACGATGTCGCGTTGCGGCTCGCCGCTCGGCTCGGCGACGGCGATCGCGTTTTGGCTGTCACCTTTTGGGATGAGTCGCCGAAAGAGGTTGTCGCGAAACCCCAGCTCGAGCACCTCATTGACGAGCGCGACCACGGTGAGGATCACGGCGACGACGGCCGTCGCGCGTCCGCCCCATGGATAGACCGCGAAGGCCGTGAGCAGAAAGACCGCGCCGAGCACATGTGGATGGTAGATCGACGTCGCGCTGCGGAACGATTCGAGCCGCGCGTCAAGACCCAGCTCGTCGAGCACGCGCTTGCAGTACTCCGAGCCCCGCCGTTCGGCGTCGGTCGTGGAGCCTCGGGGGCCGATCTCATCCACGAGATGGCGAATATGTTCGTACCACCGATCGACATGCGGTTGGACCTCTTGGGACATGGGGGTCACCTCGCTGGTGCATATATAGCGTCCGCACGCTTCGGCCTTGATTCTGCGGTCGCGGATTCCTTGTCGCGGGCACCGGGTGGCCTACGGCTTCAGCCGTGGGGAACGCGAATTCCCTTCCTAATGGCTCCCCCCGTTGCCTCGACAAGACTCGGTGCACGTGAAGAGGCGAGCCACCCAGGGAAGGACGGCTGCCGAAGCTGGTCTGCCTCTGGGGCGCACGGTTCAGCCTTCTTTGGAATCGACCGAGCGCACATCGCAGCGCTCAATGGGCCATAAGCGGAGAAAGGCCAAAGCAGTCATCCCTCCAACGCATAGAACGACGAGGCCGTCCGGCCCCAGACGTGGGCCCGCTCGGTCTCGCTCAACGCGCCGACGTAGTCCGCGACGACGGCGACGACCTTTTCGTACGGGGCCGCCAGCAGGCACACGGGCCAATCCGATCCGAACATCAATCGCTCGGGACCGAACGCGTCGAAGACGACATCGAGGTACGGCCGGAATCGCTCAGACCGCAGGTCGTCCGGGTCGGCCTCGGTGACCATGCCGGAGACCTTGCAGTAGACGTGGTCGAAGGCGGCCAGGCGTCGGATGCCGTCTTCCCACGGTGCGATCTCACGGTCGCGGATGTACGGCTTGGCGATATGGTCGATGACGATCCGATGTCCCTCGAGCTGCCGGACGAAGCTCTCCGCCGCCGAGAGGTGGTTCGGTCGGATGAGCAGGTCGTACGTCAGCTCGAGTTGCCGCAGAAGCCCGACGCCGCGGAGGAAGTCCTCGCGGAGCATGTACTCATCGTCCTCCTCGTCCTGCAAGACGTGGCGAACGCCGCAGAAGCGGTCATGGCTGCCGAAACGCTCCAGCTGCTCGGCGCAATCCGCGCTGCACAGATCCACCCATCCGACGACACCTTTGATGACCGGGTGCGCGTCGGCCAGCGCCAGCAGCCATTCCGTCTCGATCAAGCTCTGACGGGCCTGCACCGCAACGCTTCCGTCCAATCCCTGGCCCTCGAGCAAGGGTTCGAGATCCGGCGGCAGGTAGTCCTTCTGGAGCACGTCCAGGTCCGGTGTGATCCAAAGGTACTCCTCCGGCGCGTACTGCCAAAAGTGCTGGTGGGCGTCGATGTTCATGACTGTTTGTCCTCGGCTTCGGCGTCGTCGTTCTCGGCGCGACCGGACTTCCAGCAGACGTTCGCCACGGGCGAGAGGATCGCCTGCACCTCGGCAAGCAAGGCAGGATCCGGCGTTTTGCTCACCATGCGGATATTCTGTTCGACGTGTCGCACCTTGCTCATCCCCACCAGCGTGGTGGAAACCTTCGGCCGTGCCACGGCGAACTGCATCGCCAGCTCGGCGATGTCTACGCCGCGCGCTCGGCAGGCTTCGGCCGCTCGTCTGGCGTACTCGCCGACGCGCTTCGGGGCGGGGTGCCAATCCGGCGGGCCTTTCTCCGTCAGCATCCGCATGTGCAAAGGCGAGGCGTTGATCAGGCCGACGCGGAGCGAATCGACCAGCGGAGCGAGCACCTGGTCCATGGCTGTGTCCAGCAGATTGTATCGACAGTAGGTCAGGATCGTGTCGACGCAAGACGTCTCCGCCACCTCCCGAAGCAGTCGCAGCGGGTACCCTGTGACCCCGATGAAGCGCGTCTTGCCCGCCTGTCGGATCTCTTCCAGGGCGGGGAGCGTTTCATGGAGGATCTGTTGCTTGTCGCCGAATTCGATGTCGTGGGCCTGGAGGAGATCCACCGAATCGGTCCGCAGCCGGCCGAGGCTCTCATCGATCGAGCGCTTCACGCGCTGTGCCGAGAAGTCGAACCCGGTTTCGAGATCCGCGCCGTAGCGGCCCACCTTCGTGGCCAGGACGACCCGATCCCTCTTTCCCTGGAGGGCCTGTCCCAATCGCTCTTCCGCCAGGGTTCTGCCGTAGTAGGGCGAGACGTCAAAGAAGTTGATGCCGTGGTCGATGGCACAGTGGACCGCGCGGGTGCCCTCCTCGACATCGGCCGGGCCGAACTCGTTCCCGAGAGGTGAGGCCCCGTAGCCTACGGCGGATACCTGGATCCCCGTCTTGCCGAGCCTGCGGTAGCGCATCGAATGGATCCTCCAAGGAAGTCGTAGTATGGGCCAAGGCGAGGTCTCGTGACAAGTTGGGAGGTTCGACGATTCTCGAGAAGGTTGATCCCTTGCCTTTTTCTCGCGATATTCGTAGGCTGATATGCGTAGAAGGACCCGGGGGCCTGGAGCACGCTACTCGGGTCCCGCACAACGCCTAGGACCGCAGGAAGACGTCTGTCTCCGTGGTGGAGGCAGGACCGTTTGTTCCGGCCACAGGCTTACAGGTTTGGCGCGACTGAGGCCGCGCAGGCCGGACGGATTCCGTACAGGATTGAGACGCAATGGGCGGTGATCGAGAGCGGGCGTTCGGCGCGCCCGAATCGAAGCCCGAGAGGAATCGCAGGTAGACCGATGGAACGACCTGTTCGCAGCCGTGAGGATGCATGCACGACGCCCGGCGAGTTCCGGGCCACGATCGACCGAATCCGTCAGAAGCATGACGGGAGCGAGATTCCCGTCGGCGTGTTCTACGCCTTTGACTACCGCACGCGGATCGGTCCGTACTCCTATATCGATCGGCGCCTGCCCCCGGCGGGCGTGGTAAACGTCGGGGCGACGTTGGTCGATGCGGGCTTCAAGCGCACGCGGATTGTCCTCCAACAGTGGTCGCCGAGAGTGCGCCCCAGCCGGTGTGCCATTGACGGCCGACCGCTTCAGATGGTGCTCATCTCCGCCATGCAGATCCACAGCGAACCGGCGTACCGCCTGGTGGACGACGCTTCCCGCCTGGGGGAGGACCGACCCTTCATCGTCGTCGGCGGACCAAAACCGAGCTACGAACCGTGGGACTTCTTCCATCCCGGCGACGGCCCCAGCGCGGACGTGGCCGTGACCGGAGAGGTCCACGTCCTGATGACGCTGCTCGATCGCCTCCTCGAAGAGCGGGGTGCGAGCGAATCGCTTCGCCAGGTGTTTCACCGACTTCGACTCCGCGGTGGCGTGGACGACATCCCGGGGTTGGTCTACCGTGGTGAGGGCCAGGTCGACGGGCATCCGCACCTCGTGGCCACGGAAGTGCCGCGGGTCGTGCGCGATCTCGACGAGTTTCCGCACCCGGCGACGGCCATGCGAATCCTGGAGCCGCCGCACCGCCGGCACGAATTGTCCTCGAATCCGTTGCCCCGGGAAAAGGTGCGACGCTACGTCCAGGTCATGCCCCTCCTGACCACCCAGGGGTGCCGGCTGAACTGTCCGTACTGCCCGATCCCGGCCTACAACCACCGACAGTTCCGCGTGAAGAGCCCCGATCGGATTCGTCAGGAGATTGCCGACGTCGCTGAGGATTTCGGCGTCTCCACCTATTTCGGTGCGGACGACAACTTCTTCAACAAGCGGCCGTTCGTTGAGGAGACCTTCGCCGAGTTGACGAAAGGCCGGATCAACGGTCGCAAGTTCCGCGACGTGATCTTCTTCGGCACCGAGGCCACGCTGGCCGATGTCTACCGGCACAGCGACCTGCTGGATTTGGGTCGCGAAGGCGGCTTGCGGGCGTTGTGGTTCGGCATCGAAGATATGACCGCGGGTCTGGTCCGGAAGGGCCAGTCCGCCCACAAGGTGGAAGAGCTCTTCCCGCTGCTCCGAAGCAAGGGCATCTTCCCGATGCCCATGCTCATGTACCACGACGGGCAGCGCCTGTACTCCGGAAATCGCCTCGGGGGCATCATGGACCAAGTTCGCTTCCTGGCCAAGCACGGGGCGGCCACTGTTCAGGTTACCTCACTCATGCCGATGGTCGGCAGCAAGCTATACGAGGTCCTCTTCGATCAGGGGATCGTCGTCAGCCAGGTCGGAAGCAAGAAGGTGGCCGACTACCTCTACGACGGGAACCACGTGATCGCGTCGAAGCACGGGTCGTTCTTCCAACGGCAGATGGACATCCTCCGCGCGTACTGTGGTTTCTACAATCCCGTGAACTTCCTCAAGAAGCTGCCGCGGCTCCGCGACGAATCGTACCGGCTCGAGGCCATCTTCCAGTTGACCGGGATGGTTACGGTGATGAAGTCGGCCTATCGCTCGGCCGGATGGTTCCATCAGCTCCTGTGGGGTCCGATCCGGACCTACGAATCGCCCCCGAAGCCCGCATGGCGGATCACCCCCGCCCCGCTCGCGAAGCTTCCGCTCATTCAGGAACGCCAGAGCGCGTGAGCATTTGGCGGGTCACGGCGGTGAACTCCCTCGGCTCAACGCCCCTTACTGCAATGTGAATGGACCGGCCTGAGGGCTGGCCGGCTCCGAGGGCTGTCCGTCCACCTCATTGGCTGCGGCTCGCGGGCTACGCGTGCCCCAACCGCCGCGGTAGCGCAATGTCGGTCTCCGCGAGTCGATGATGCAGGCGGCCGATCAGATCGCGCTTCACCTCCGCGTGCCCCGGTGCGTCCCAGAGATTTCGAAGCTCGCCGGGATCTTCCGTGAGGTCAAACAGTTCGCCATACGGCTCGGGGCCTCGATGGCCGGTGTAGGTCGTGATCTTGTGCGTCGGCGTGACAAGCGTTCGCAGGCGGAGGCCGAGGTAGTCCTCGTCGTTCTCGACGACCACGGAATCTTGCACGGCGTCGAGGTGCCCCTTCAGCAGGGGCACAAGCGACCGGCCGGGCCACGCCGGGGGCTGCTGGGGCGCTTCCGGGGAGGTCGGTCCCTCGGGGATCGGCACGCCGGCGAGCTCGAGGATCGTCGGGGCGACATCGAGCAAGCTGGCGAGCCCGTCGCTCGATTGCTTCCGGAATCGCCCGGGACAGCGCCAGAGCATGGGGACACGGAGGAGGCCTTCGAAGTGGAAGGGCCCCTTGTTCAGCAGGCCATGGTCCCCCATCAGATCCCCATGGGCGGACGTGAAGAGGACGACGGTGTTCTCGCGCAAACCCAACTCGTCGAGCGCTTCGAGCACGCGGCCGACGTGCTTGTCGATCAACGAGACCATCCCGTAGGTATGGGCCAGGATCTCGCGGCGGTGGCCGTCGGGCATCTTCGTCGGCGCACGCCGGCCGCTCAGCAGGATGGCCTTCTCGTAGATATCGCGGAAGAACGGCGCGAGCGCGTCCAGCTCTCTTTCCCGCGCAACGGGAGGCACGACGTTGTCGGGCGCATACATCCGATCCCAGGGCGCGGGTACGTGATACGGATGGTGCGGGTCGGGGAAGGAACACATCAAGAAGAAGGGCCTTTTCGTCTCACGATGGCGCAAGAACTCGATGGTTCGATCGGCCACATAGGCCGTGTGGTGCAGCTCCTCGGGCAGGGCGTACGTCGCGCAGCCTTCGGCACCGAGCGGGGACGGGTGGGGTCGTGAGCTCCGGAGCGCCTTCCATGCGTCGGGGTGTTCGCGCTGCAGCCAGCGAGCGTAGTTGCCGTCTACCTTCGAACCGTGGCCGAGCGTGATGTCGACGTGCTGCAGTCCATGATAAGGCGTGGGGACGTGATCGAGGCTTTCGGCCTGCCAGTGCTCGATCAGCTCCGGGAAGCGGCTCGGCGGCAGAGACCCGAGCGGGACCTCGGGATGCCGCATGAAGTTCGAGAGATGGATCTTGCCGACGGCCCCTGTTTGGTAGCCGGCGCGGGCCAGCGCGCCCGGCACGGTCGGGAAGGTTGGATGGAGCGGGATGCCGTTCGTCCGCACGCCATGCCCGCGAGGCGTCAAACCCGTGAACCAGGTCGAACGGCTCGGCATGCAGAGCGGGCAGTTTACGTAGGCGCGACGGAGGTGGACGCCTTCGCCCGCGAGTCGGTCCAGACAGGGCGTGTGGATGGCCGGATTGCCATCACAACCCAAGTGGTCGGCCCGCATCTGGTCGGTGCAAAGGAACAGGAAGTTCGGTCGTTCATCGGCGATGGCTGAACCCTCCGGGAGCTTGCTCACTCCTTGATCGGCCGCCACATATACCGGATGCGGTTGTAGCGGAAGTTGTACGGCTTGTTCGGGTTCTTGGGGTCCTTGCCGATCTGGCACGAGTAGAAGACGACGATCCGCCGGGGATCGGTCGTGTCGTCGACGAAGGGCGTTGGCACCTGGTTCGCCGGGGTGTCGGGGTCGGGTGCGACATGCCCCAGGACGGTCCAGTGGATCCCGTCGTCGCTGACGGCTTCGGCGATTTGGCGGGCAGGCCACCCCGGCCCCCTCCCGGGGATCGGCGGGTCGGAGAAGCCGTAGTACTTGTCGCCGACCTTCACCACCTCCGGATTCGGCCAGCAGGGGAGCAAAGGCCGATCACTCGCGCGAACGATCCGCCACGCGGTGGGGTTCAGGAAATCGCCGGAGCATTCGGCGTAGCCCATCGAACAGCCGCCGTTCTTCGGTCCGGCCCAGTAGTCGAACCACATCCGCCATCGGCCGCCGTCCCACAGGAGCGAAGGGCGATGGTACATTCCGTTGACAAATGTGCTGCCCGGGCCATGGGCCGCGCCGATCTCGTCCTTGTTCAGAAGCAATGGCTCGCGCGAGCGTTTCCATCGAATGCCGTCTTTGCTGATGGCGCCCATCACACAGAGGATGTCCCGGTCCGTATCCCCGGGACGGCCTTCGCCGATGCCGTCGGCGTTGAAGCCCGTCGAGGAATACGCCATGTGGTACGTACCGTTGCGGAGGACGACCGTCGGGTCGCCGTTGTGCCATTGGTCGTAGGGCTTGTCGCGCGGTTCGAACACCGGCCGCCACTTCGCCGGCGTCATCGACGCATCCCACCGCTCACCACCGCACCAGACCTCCCAGTGATCGAGGTCCTTGCCTCGGGCGTGGAAGATCGCATCGCAACCGGAGTAGCCGGGGTTGCAGTCCTTCACCGCCCAGCCGAAGAACCACATGCGATACGGGTAGGCCTCGTCGGCGACGCGCACGACCTTCGGGGCGTACATGTTCCCGAACCCCCAGAGCACGTCCTTCCCGCTGCGGTGCCACAATGCCGAACGATCCCGCTTCAAGGCTTCGGCCATGCTGACAGAACCGGCCGCGCGTGACTGTGCCGGAGACAGCGACAGCAGGACGACGCCCGTGGTCACAGACCTCCACGTGCTGGGGAATCGGAGAGCGGGAATCCTCATCGAATGCCTCCATTGCGCGCCAGGCGTTGATTCGCCTCTTTCATGAGGGCCACAACCCTCTGCGTTCCGTCCGGGGTGACGCAGCGCTCGGGTTGGTGGCCGTGCCAGTCCCACACAAGCGCGAGGGGGACCTTCAGCGTCACCATCTGATCCATGATCTTCTGGAAGAACCGTCTCTGCGGGTCCGCGGGCACATCGTGGCCGACCTCGCCGAAGTACACCGGCTTGCCGATGCGGTCGCAGATGCGCTTGATGATCGGAAGGGGGGCGACGGACTTCTCCTCCGTGATGCCGAGCCGCGCGTTTCCGTGTCCCGGATAGTAGTGGATGCTGATCAGCTCGATGGGGTCGGGATGCGTGTCGCGGAGGTACCGTTCCATCTCGTGCTGGTCGTCCTTCGTCCAGTCGCCCTTTCCTCCGGCCAGACGTAGGTGTTGTGCGGCGGGGCGGGGCGCGGCGAACCCGCTGCCGATCAGGTGCCGGTCATCCAGGGAACGGATGAACGTTGCCCACTCCTTGAGGAACGGGATCATCTGCTCGGTTGTGAAATGGTCGCGTCGCAGTCGCATATAGGCCGATCCGCAGCTTACCGCGTTGAGGTGGCTCCGACCGTGCGGACTCTGAAACGCCAGGTCGGCGGCCAGATTCATCTCGTTGGTCAGCTCCCAGAAGAGGATCGTCGGTTCGCCCTTGTAGCGGGTGACGATCTGATACGTATACAGCCAGAGGTACTGCCGGGAGCGTGAGTCCGCATCGAGGAGCAGGTCTTGCACGCACTCGCCCGCCATCTCGCAGAACATGTAGATGTTCCAGTAGATCGTGGGGACGAGGCGGACGCCGTTGGCCTTGGCCGTCGCGACAAGCTCGTCGAACGCGCCCCAGTAGATCCGCTCGACGGGCCACTTGCGCATCTCGTGCGGAAAGAAGCCGACGCCGGCGAACCGGATCACCGTGAAGCCGTGCTCGCCCGCCTCCTCGATGGCCCGTTTGGCCTCCGCCTTTTGCTTACCGCCCGCGAGGAACCGACGGAACAGGTCGAACTTATTCACGGCGACGAGCCTCAGCGGCTTGCCGTCCAGGACGAGCTCCGTGCCGCGACGTTCGAGGAATCTCGGGTCGTCCTTGCCCGCCGCGGTCGCCCCGCCTGCCAGGAAGAGGAGAAGTCCCGTTGCCGCCAGAACCGTCGCCGTCTTGATCATGCCCGTTTCCTCTGCGCCCTCAGCCGACGGCCGACCTCGCGCAGCGTCTTGACGTCTTCGGGATGGATCGACCCGTCCGGCAGGGGGCCGGTGTTGAGCAGCAGGTTTGCGTTTCGGGCCTTCGCCTCGGAGAGCATCTCCATGACGTCGTCGGCCGTGCGGTGCTTGCCGTCCACGCGGCTGTCGTAGCCCCAGAACCTCGGCTGGAGCGTGTTGCAGATCTCCATGGGCTTGTCCTTGTTCTTGGCCCAGGCCCGCTTGGCGACCGCCCCGCCCTTGGTGAGCACGCGAGCCTTCCGCTCGGGTGCGGCGAAGTCCTCGTCGCCGGTCGCCCCCTGCTTGAACGAGATCAGGCACTGCGGTTGAAGGGAGCGGATGAGCGAGGATGTATCGTCGATCGGGAACAGATCGGGTCGAGCGTAGTAGCCCATGATCGGGTCGAGCCAGATGCCCGCGACGGGACCGTACTGCGTGAGCAGCTCGCGGAGCTGGGCGTGGACGAAGTCGATGTAGTGCTTGAAGTCGGCATCCTTCTCGAACTTGTACTCGGGTTGCGGCTGTTTGTAGGCGGGCCGCGCCGCCCGCCAGCCCACGTCGCGCGAGTAGAAGTAGGGATGCCTCCAATCCGTAGCGTAGGAGTAGTACAGGAACAGGCCCAGTCCCTTCTTGCGGCACGCCTCGGCCAGCTCGGCGATCAGGTCTCGCTTGGCCGGCGACTGGACGCTGTTGAAGTCCGTCTGCTGGGTGCGGAACAGACAGAAGCTATCGTGATGCCGCGAGGTGATGTTGACGTATTTCATCTCGGCAGCCAAAGCGAGGTCGCAGATGAAGTCGGCGTCGAACTTCTCGGCCGTGAACTTGTCTTTGAGCTTGGCGTATTCCGCCACGGGGATCTTCTCTCGGAACTGCACCCATTCGCCGTGGCCGAGAATGCTGTACAACCCGTAATGCATGAACAGGCCGAACTTCGCATCACAGAACCATTGGGTGGCCGTCTTGCGCGGGTTCGTGGCGTACTGGTCCTCGTAACCCTTGAGATGGGCCGGCACCTTTCCGGAGGCCGTCTTTCCCGCGACGGGCCGTCCCATCGCCATGGTCGCCGCACCGGCGCCGATCGATTTGAGGATCGTTCTCCGGGTCACGCCGAAATCCGTGTCATGCATCCTGCACCTCCTGGTTCGTGACGCACTGTTCAATCTCTCGTGAAAGCAGCCTAGAGCATCTCCACGTCCTTCTCATACGACGGCGGCGGGACCTCCATCGCGTCGGGGGCCGGCGGCCGGATCTTTCGGCCCCAGCGGGCGAGCGTGCGGAAGTCCTCGGTCTTCTGCCGCGTCGCCTTGCGCGCGTACTGGGGATCCCAATCGGCCCGCAGCTTCTCGAGCAGCCTCTTACGCACGTCGGCGTACTTGGGGTCCTGTCCGAGGTCGCGCGTCTCGTCCGGGTCGTTCTCCAGGTTGAACAGCGTGGGCGGGAGCTTGGCCTCGTCGGCGAAGTACCAGAGCTTCCACTCATTGCTACGGATCATCCGCGAGGGCAGAAAGCCGCCGCGATGATCGCACAGCTCGCTGAACGTCTCGTTCGGCCAATCGGAGGGGTGATTGCCCGTGAGCGTCGGCCACAGGGAGCGGCCGTCGCAGTCGTGCATCGTCTTCGCCCCGGCGGCGTCGGCCAGGGTCGGGCCGAGGTCCATCAGGCTGCAGACCGCATCGCTGACCATGCCCGCGGCGATCTTGCCCGGCAGTCGGGCGATCAGTGGCGTACCCGAGGCGCCTTCGTAGTAGATGCTCTTCCACCAGCAGCCGTGCTCGCCGGCCAATTCGCCGTGATCGGTGCAGTAGACGACGAGGGTATTGTCGGCCAGGCCCGTCTCGTCGAGCGTCTTGACGATGTTGCCGATGAGCGAGTCGATGTGCTCGACGAGCCCGTAGTACGCCGCCCTCGAGACACGCGTTTGATGCTCGGTCAGCGGTTCCTCGATCTTCCGCAGCGTGCGGAACCGCCGGACGGTCGGCGGCACGTCACCGCCGGCCTTGGGCAGGTCGACCCGCGAGTAGTAGTAGTCGAAGAGTTCCTTCGGGGCGATGAACGGACAATGCGGGAGCACGAACCCGACGACGGCGGCGAAGGGGCGTTCTCGGGACCCCGCATGGCCGCGAAGATACTCGGACGCCTTGGCGGCGATCTGCTCGTCCATGTATTGATACGTCGTCTTGCCCTTGCCGCCCTTGGCGGCGTCGGGTCGCATCTGGCCGGACCCGCCGTGGTAGTAGGGCGGTCGATTGGACACCTTGCACTTGTAGGGAACACCCGGATGCTTGGCGCCGTATTCGCCGATCGGACGGTTCTGGAAGCCGTGCCGCTGATCGGGGCCGGCGAAGTGCATCCTGCCTATGAGGCTCGTTTCGTATCCGGCCATGCCGAGGGCGTGCGCCCACGTGGGCGCCCCTGAGTTGAGGATGCAGGTATTGTTCCAGACGCGGTTGTGGGTCGGCGTCCGCGAGGTGAGGAAGCTCATCCGACTCGGCACGCAGAGCGGCGCGGGCACGTAGGCGTTGGTGAAGCGCATGCCTTCCCCGGCCAGACGATCGAACGTCGGCGTCCGGACGAGCTCGTTGCCGTAGCATCGAAGGAAATGCGGACTGTGCTGATCGGTCATGATGAGCAGGATGTTGGGGCGCGAATCGTCCCGCGGGTTTTCGCTGGGTCCCGCCTTCGAGGCCGCGCGGGCGATTGCGCCGGAGCCCGCCAGTCCCGTCGCACCTGCGATCCCGGCCTTACAGAAGCTCCGTCGCGTGGGTTGCATGCTGTGTCCTCCGGAGACTGCGATGTTGATCACGGAGTGGTTTCGCGATGCCCCCGTGATATACTGAACGCACACGTCTGTCGAGGCCTGAGGGATGGCCGGCTGTAACACACCGGGGGCTTTGCGAGTGGGGTAGGAATGGCGAACGACCATGTCACACGAAGGTGCTTTCTGAGGACCACCGGGCTTGCGGTTTCCGGCGGACTGTTGGCGGCCGATCGAGCCTCCGGCGAGGCCGGCCGCGGCAAGGCCAAGCCGTGGCAGATGCGGCTGAGCACGTCCTCGATCCACTACATGCAGCTTCCGATCGAGCAGGCGTGTGAACGAATCGCACAGCTCGGGTTCGAGGCCATCGACATCTGGTCGGCCCATGAGGGCTGTCCGCATCTGGACGACGTGGCCAAGCGGCTCGGCCCGGACGGGCTGAAGAAGCTTCTGGCCAAGCACAACCTCAAGCTCTATGCCTTCTCCGTCTATCAGGGGGGCTATCAGCGCTATGCCGAGCTTTTGGGCAAGGCGGGCGGCGGCGTGGCGATCCGGGGCAGCGAACGTCCCTGTAAGCCGAATGAGCTGATCCCCAAGATGCGAAGCTTCCTCGAGCGACTCAAGCCGCTTGCCGACCTGGCCGAGAAGCACGATTCGTACCTTGCCATCGAGAACCACGGGAACGCGCTGCTCGATTCGCACGATTCGTTGAAGGCCTTCGTGGACCTCAATACCTCGCCGCGGTTGGGCATCGCCCTCGCACCGTATCATATCCAGCGACGGAAGGAGTCGGTCCCGCAGGCGATACGAATCTGCGGCAAGCAGCTGTTGTTCTTCTATGCCTGGCAGCATGAGCCCGGTCCGAAGCAGCTGCCCGGCATCGGCTCGACCGACATGGCGCCGTGGATCGCCACCCTGGCCGATGTGGGCTATCGTTGGTACGTCAACCCGTTCATGCACGGGCACCCGGAGGCGGACGTCATGTCCGCCAATCTAGCCAAGGCCCGGGACTACTTGAAGCAGTGCTATCGAAAGGCCGTCGCATCGGCGTAAGGTGCTTCGATGAGCGAGTGCACAATTCGGCAGGAAACCCCCGTATGCGGGTGGCCTATGGGTTCAGCCGTGGGGGACACGGATCGGGTACCGCATTCGCGTGGCCTGCTGGGCAAGAGGTGAATCACAAGGGCGTTGCGGAACTGTCTGGGCACTCCTTGAAGCGGCCGGGTCGGCGCGGCATGCGACTGATTTCAAAACGAAGGGAGCCACACATGGGACCCGAGAACGAGAAGCCGAACAGGTCGAGCGATGTGACGCGTCGCGAGTTCGTCCGCAGCAGCGCGGTCGGTGCCGCGGGCCTCATTGCAGGTCTGGGCGGTCGCAGCGTCCACGCCGCCGACAAGGGCGAGCAGGCCGCCATCCGTAAGACCCGCAGCTATAACCCCGAGATGGAATACCGACGTCTCGGCAAGACGGGGCTGTGGGTCTCGGCGGTCTGCCTGGGCGGGCATTGGAAGCGGATCAACAAGATGGTGCCCGGCGTCTTCAAGAGCAAGGGGTGGCTCAGCGCCGACCTGGAGAGCGAGGGCTTCCAGAAGAACCGCCACGACGTGATTCATCGTTGCCTCGAGCATGGCATCAACTACGTCGACGCCTGCACGCGCGAGGAGGTGGTCGCGTACGCGCGGGCGCTCGGCAAGCAGCGCGACAAGATCTTCTTCGGCTTCTCGTGGTACCAGGAGGAGATGCGGAATCCGAAGTTCCGGACGCGTGAGGCTCTGTTTAAGACGCTCGACAAGGGCATGCGGGCGGGGAAGCTCGAGTACGTCGATCTCTGGCGGATCGTCATGATCGATCAGAGCAGCCGCCACACCAAGGCCGAAGTCGACGAGATGATGGAGGCCCTGGCCAAGGCCAAGAAGCAGGGCAAGGTCCGCTTTACCGGCTTGAGCTCGCACGACCGACCGCACGTCAAGTGGATGATCGAGACGTATCCCGAGGTCGTTCAGGTCGTCGTCATCCCGTACACCGCCCGAAGCAAGGTCCTGCCGAAGGACAGCGTCTTCGAGGCGATCCTCAAGCAGGACGTCGGCTGTCTGGGCATCAAGCCGTTCGCCAGCAACTCCCTGTTCAAGGGCGATAGCGCGCCGGGCAACCCGCACGCCGAGAAGGACAATCGGCTCGCCCGCCTGGCCGTTCGCTACATCCTGACGAATCCGGCCATCACGGCCCCGATTCCCGGCCTGATCAACACGCACCAGGTCGACAACATGGCCAGGGCGATCACGGAGCGGCGCAAGCTCGACCTGGCGGAGGCCCGGGAGCTCCGCGATGCCATGGACGAGGCGTGGGCCAAGCTCCCGAGCGACTATCAGTGGCTCAAGGAGTGGGAGTACGTCTAGTACTGCATTTCAGAAGTATCGCGACGATATGCCCGAGCTGCCGGATTCATCCGGCGCGGCCGCGCGGCATGAATGCCGCGGCTCGGGCAGCGACTGTGGCGGGTGTGGTCCTGTCCATAGTCGCACGACTTGTGATACTCGGTACTAGGCCGCGGACACGTGCGAACGTCGAGAAGTCGAGACGACGAAACACCGAGGCGTAGGCGCGCCGGGGCCTTCGCGCACGAGAAGGCGTACCTTTCAGAGCCGAACGGGGTGCCACGACCTAGACTGGGCGAAGCCGGGTCCCCAGTCCGCTCGATCAAGGCATGCGTTTCAGAGCCGGGCTGTCCTCAGCCCGGTCAGGATTCCTCCACGACGAGGGTGGACCGGCCTGGGGACAGGCCGGTTGGAATGGTTGTCGTGAGTCCCGCTGCGGGAGCGGTCGGCAACCTGCACCGGGTGCTACCTGCGTGTTTTTCGCTGCAGGCGCACAATCGCTCCGGCCACCTTGCGGCGCTGGGCTCGAAGCTTCCGGGGATCCTCGCTGTAGTCCGTCAGCGATGCGAGTAGTCCCGCCGGAATCTCGAGCAGGTCCGCCTCGGCCGAGACGTCGATCCCTTTGACCATCGCCTTGGCGATCAGATCGCTGAGGACCCAGTAGTATTCGTAGTCCTCGATGCCGTCGCGGATGTTCTCGAAGTGGAGCGTGCTGAGCGGGCCGTGGGGCCCCGGACAGATCAGCTCGCCGTCCCCGTCGGGGCCGGGGAGGAAGTACGGCTTCCAATCGGTCAGCGGCCCCTGATCGATCGGCTTGTCGTAGTGCCGCCAGCCGGAGACACGGTAGTAGAGGAACCCGTCCGGTCGATACTTCCAAGTGGCCAGGCCCATCAGCAGTCGCGATCGGATGGCCGGAAACTGCGAGAAGAAGTTGAGGTCCTTCTCGCCGCGCGGCGCACAACAGACATACCACCAGACCTTCTTGCCGTAGCGCCGTCCTTCGTTGATGTGGAACCGATCCCGAACGAAGCGAGGGGTGAGCGGACACCAGATGTCGATCGACTTGTCGATCGGCCCGCCCCGAACGCCGTAGCTCCGGTCATAGCCGGTGGTCATCAAGGGGATGTCGGGAAAGGCTTCCTTGACGCGCGATGCGGCCCGGTTGAGCTTCTCGAATTCCCGCGTCTCGTCGAAGAAGTAGATGCCGAGATTCTCTCGGGGCCAGCCCGCGGCGTCGGCGACCTTGAGCGAGCTGCGGATCATCTCGATGAACTTCCCCACGTAGGCGTCCCATTCCATGTCGGCGTTGCTCTTGTTCGCGAAGACGGGATGCAGATAGCCGAGGTTCCACCAACGCGAGCCGGCCTCCCAGAGACGACGCAGCTCATTCGGGTCCGACAGTGTCGGGTAGCCGATGCACCGCTCGAACCAGCCGTCGTCGACGGGTTGGCCTGCCGCCTGGGGGCTGTACAGCGTGCTGACCGCGAGCCGGTGTTCGAGGAAGAAGTCGAACATCGCGCGGGCCATGTTCGTATCGAAGCGGTCGCCGTATATCTTCTTGTACGTGCCTTCGTTATTGCCCCACACCGTGAGCAGGTGCTGCTCGACGGGCACGGCAAAGTCCCAGACCCGCACGCGAAGCGTGACGGACTTCGCCTCGAGACCCTCGGCCCGGACCGTCAGCGTGCCTTCATACCTGCCGGCGGGGGTGTCGGGCCGCGTTCGGACAACGACCCACAGCGGTTGGATCGTGCCCTGGGGCACGTCGACGGAATCCATGAAGTCGAGGATCGGCTGCGGCCACCATTCGATCTGCGTGCGGACGGCCGGCTTGATGGCCTTCATGTAGCCCATGACGGAGATGCGGATGTCTCTCGCCGGGATGGTTGCACCATCCGGGCCCTTCAGGGGCGTGACCGACCAGCGAGCCGCCTGGACGTCCTTGTCCACGGGGACGATCACCACCTGAATCGGCTCGAACTCGTTTTTGGCCATCGCGAGGTGGGCTACCGGCCCGAAATGCCCCGGGAACCGGCCGGGAACGCGGAGGACGTTCATCATCCCGTCCGCGATGCCCAACGCAAAGTCCGTCGACAATCCGTGCGTTCGATTGAACGTCTCCGCCTTGCCGAGGACGATCTCGTCGGGGATCGCCTCGGCCCGGGCTTCGAGACCCTCGATTTCGACCAAGGTCTCGGCAAGGGCCTTGTCCGAGCCGAGTGAGGCCTGGTTGATGCGTTGCCGCGACTTGGCGGCGGCGGCCGTCACGTGCGCGAGGACTCGCGTGGCCCGAGCGGGATTGCCGGCCGCGACCAAGGTCTCTCGGACCCCATCGAGCCGGTCCTGCACCGATGACAAGGCGTGGAGCGCTCTGGTCCGACGAAACCTACTGGCGGTGGGATCGTCCATCTCGATCGTGAGCAGCAGACGGGGGCGGAGCTCGGGCTCGGGTGCGTCCGAGTTGTAGGTGACGACCATATCGCCTTTGTGCCGAGCACCAAGGGGGTAGAGCCGCATCCCGGCATTCGTTGCCGGCGTGTTGACCCACTCCTGAACGACCGTGGGATCGAGGCTGATCTTGAGCCAGCCCTGATGCCCCGGCTCGACGGTGGTCGAGCCCATGGGCGGGAGGGCATAGTCAACCCCGGCAGTGCGAAGCCCCGAAGAGCCGGCCCACTTCTCGTTGGGAAACCGACGGCGGTTCCAGCACGTCGCTCCCTCGATCGGTACGCGCGTGCCGTCGCCCGTGCCCTCCACCCAGCCGCGGTTCGCCGGGGTGATGGATTGCACGTCGACCGAGAGAACCCGCTTCGGGTAGTCCTTGGATCTGTCGTACAGCCAGAGGACGGCCTGCTTGATCTCGGCGGATCTTGGAACCTGACCAAGATCGAACCGTATCAGGGAGACGTAGTGCTCGCCCCAACGGTTGATGCCGGCATGGAGCGAGGATTGTTTCCCGTAGTTGATGTTCGCCACAGACTGCGGGGCGTACAGCATCGTGTCTTCGACGCCGTCATAGCCGTCCAGGTCACGGTGAAGGGTATAGCTCGTCTCCGAGGCCTCTGCCGAGGCCAGGAAGAACGAGAGAACCGTGGACAAAGGAAGGAACCTTCTCATTGCGCTCCTCCGAAAGGCTGAATCCCCAGACTTCCGTCGGTGTGGCGTTCTACCAGAAAATCGCCGCGGGCCAAAATGCCATGTTGCTGCCCCACCGGCGGCCCTCCCAGTAGACACCAAGATAGGTTTCAGACGGATATACTGGAAAGCCCTATGTATGCGACAACACGGTAGGTTCTTGGAATAGCCTAGCCCAAGTTTGACACCTTGTGTTGTAAGTCCTTGGGGCGACAGGGTGCGCGC
>CAZKCX010000021.1:0-21370 GCA_964550865.1 uncultured Planctomycetales bacterium | reverse complement strand
GAAAGGGGCTACACGTCGTCATGGAGCCGGGCCGAAGCCTGGCGGCCAACGCGGGCATCCTCTTGACGCGGACGCAGTACACCAAGGAATCGGGCGAGAAGCAGTTCGTCATCGTCGATGCCGCCATGAACGACCTCGTCCGGCCGAGCCTGTACGAGGCGTTCCACTTCATCTGGCCGACCGCTCCCGACGGCGGCAGCGTGCCTACGTGCCGGGAGGAGGGCCTGAAGATGGAGGGCACGGAGTTGGTCGACATCGTCGGCCCGGTCTGTGAAACGGGCGATTTTCTCGGCCTGGGTCGCTACCTCCCGCCGATCCGGCGCGGAGACCTGGTGGCGGTCTTCACGGCCGGGGCGTATGGGTTTGCGATGGCCAGCCAATACAACTCGCGACCCCGCGCTTCGGAGGTGCTCGTCAGCGGCTCCGATTACCGGGTCATCCGCCGACGCGAGACGTACGCGGATCTCGTCCGCGCCGAGTTGTAGCGAGCGGCGCGGCCGCGCAGGGGCAGAGACCCGAAGTAGACGGGGGCGCTCAGGAGGCCACACGCATGGCCAAGATGCTCACCGACAAACAGTATGCCGTCACGGGACAGTTGGTCGCCATCGACGCGACCGGATTGATCGGGCCTTTCTTCACCGTTCGCGTGCCGTCGAAGGGCTACGACCTCCACCGGCCGGCCACCTACCTCGATCTGCGCCTGTTGGACCCGGGCCAGTCCGTCTTCAAGCGGAAGATCCGCCTCAACGACGAGATCCGGGTCATCATCAATCCGAGCACGGCCGTGCTGGAAAAGGGCACGCGAAACGAGTTGACGTTTCAGGTCCTGCCCAAGAGCAAGGCGCAGCGGATCAGCCACACGGTGCGTCGGGACGATGCGACGTCGCCCATCAACGGCAAAGTGATCGACAACGACGAGCGCAAGCACATCGTCGTCGATGCGGGATTGCCGCTGGTGGTGGGCATGCTCGACACCAAGCCGTCGCAGGTCAAGCTGATCAAGGTCAACTCATGGGTGACGTTCTGGCCCGCCCCGCCGACGCATGGTATCATTCTCACCTGATCGCGCGCGAAGCGCCGCAAAAGGATACGCGCGAGGCCCTCGTACACCGTGGCCGGTAACGAAGGCCCCGGCCCGAAGGGAGAAGAACTGATGCGACTCGAATCGCGTCGCAATGAATTCCTCGCGTTCCTCATCGTCTTGCCGCCGTTGTTGGGCGGTTGCGGCTCGAGCTCGGCGTTTCGCGTCAAGACCAGCCAACCATGGCCGGATGAGTGGGTCCGCGGCACGGGCGTCCCTTACGAGCGACTCGTCCGGTTCGCCTCCGAGACCGTCACCTGGCACCAGAAGGCCAACTGGGAAAGACTGGAGGGACAGATCGTGGCGCTGCTGGCGCGCCGGCACGACCTCTACGGCTTCGTCCGGTACGGCATGGCCCAGCCGCAGGGCGGCAACGACCCGACAAAGGGATTGCGCTATCTCGAGGTCAAGGTCGCGCCGTGCTTCTTTCATCTCGAGGAACCCGCGCCCAGGGTCACGCTGGACTACAAGAAGAAGCCCTTCGTGGGTGCGGTGGCCGACCTGATGCGACGCGTCGATCGCGGATACGTCATCAGTCCGAACGTCGGGGATCGTGCGCCGATCACGGCACGCCTGGCGGACCTCGATTGGCGAGAGGCGACCACACGGATCTTCCTCGACTCCGACGTCTTCGTCGAGCCGGTCTGGTTCAACCCCGTCTCGTTGCGCTCGTACGAGTACGCCACGCGCTCGGAGTTTCTCGAGGCGGTCCGTCAAGCGCTACGCTCGATGCGGGATCCCGCCCCCGAGGCCCCGTTGACGATCGTGCCGTGGCGGGAATGGGTGGAGGGCAATCGCGCGTATCAGCTCCGGTTCCATGCGACCCTCCAGGCGCAACCGACGACGCAACGTCTCGGTCCGCCCTCGGGGACGGCGCTGCTGAGCTCCGATCTGGCGATCGCCAAGAAACAGATCCTCTATGCGCTGCCGCACCAGATCGGCGCGAAGACGACGCAGCAGGCTCCGACCCAATAGCCCGCAAGCCATCAAGCCGTGGCCAGAACCCTCGCGTTCGAGAAGAACGGGAATCCTCTCCAAGCGTGTACATGCGACGTCAAGAGGGCATTGGCGAGCGGCGCTGTGCTGCCGCTCCCTTTGGATCCGCTTGCGGTGAGGTCTTGTTGAATCAGGCGAGCTTCTCGGTTCCCAAGGGATTGAGAGCCGGCCTGTCCTCAGGCCGGTCGCCGTTCGACGTCGAAGAAGACCGGCCGGGCCGAGGACGGCCCGGCTCTGAATCGAGAGGAGCACTGTTCCTCCAGGCTGTGCCGTGGCAACCAGACCGGCTCCGAAAGGACATGGCTGATCAACCTACAACACTTTCGCGGTGCCGTTTCGGCGGAGTCGAAGAGCCAAAGTAGACCCGATCGCGCAGGCAGCACGGGACGGAGAAGCTCAATTGGCGGAGATCCTCCCCTCGCGGAGCTGACAGATCCGATCGGCGTGCGGGTCGGCCCCCTCGCCGTGCGTCACCACCACCACCGTGCCTCCCGCCTTGCTGAACGCCCCCAAGCGACGCATGACCTCGCCGGCGTTGTCCGGATCGAGGTTGCCCGTGGGCTCGTCGGCGAGGATCAACTTCGGTTGGACGATCAGTGCCCGCGCCAGGGCGACCCGCTGCCGCTCGCCCGCGCTCAGCTCCGACGGCTTATGGTGCATCCGATCGCCCAGGCCGAGCTCGCCCAGCAGGTCCGTCGCCCGTCGGCGAGCATCGCCGCTGCCGTCCGTCGCCGACGGCGTCAAGACGTTTTCGATCACGGTCAGGTACGGCACGAGGTGGAACATCTGGAAGACAAAGCCGATGTGCTCGGCGCGGAAGCGGCTTCGCTCGGCATCGCTCAGCGCATAGATGTCCTTCCCGTCGAGGAGCACCTGTCCCGCGCTCGGCCGGAGCATCGCGCCGAAGGTCAGCAGCAGCGTCGTCTTGCCGCTCCCGCTCGGCCCGCGAACGACCACGAACTCTCCCGCGTTGACATGCACGTCCACGCCGTCCAGCGCGCGGACCTCCGCCGTCCCCTTCCGATAGACCTTGCAGACCTCTTTGAGCTGTAGCACGGCTACTCCTGACTCAAGATGGTGGCCGGGTCCTGCGTGATGGCGACCGTCGTCGGGATGAAGCTCGCCACCGCGGCAAAACCGGCCGCGCCCAAGATGGACCAACCCAACAGCGACCACATCGGCTTGATGGCCTTGGCCGTGACCTTGAAGATCTCCGGCCCGACGCCGAGCGCCAAGCCCGTGCCGACGGCGAAGCCGATCACCCCGCCGACGACGCCCACGACGACGGCCTTGCCCAAGAACAGCGACGCGATCCGACCGGTGCCGTGACCGATCGCGCGGAGGATGCCGATCTCGTTCTGTCGGTCGCGGACGTTGAGCATCGCCAGCACGCCCACCCAGGCCACGCTCACCACGAGCACGAACGGCAGGAGGAAAGCCAGATAGCGCTCGATCATGCGTCGTTGCTTCTCGCGGGCGTCGGCGATCGCCCGCATCTGAAGGATGCGCGCATCCGGGAGGATCTTCTCGAGCTGCTCGCGGAGGGCGGCCAACGGATTCTGCCCCGCGTCCACACAAAGGCAGTTCAGCGCGCGGATCTCGTTGATCCGCCCGGGCAGATCCAGCATCGCTTGCGCGTCCTTCAGGTTGACGTAGACGCGGATGTCGTCGTCCGTGCCCGTCTCCTTGAGGCATCGGACCACGGTAAGGTCCTTGCCGAGGACCTCGACGGTGTCGCCTTTCTTCAGGCCAAGGCTCTGTGCGATCTGATGGCCCAGATAGACCGTGCCCGGCTCGATCTCGAAGCTCATCGACGGCTTCTGCCGGTCCGGCGGACACACCTCCGGCGCCAAGCCGGTGAGGATGATCTCGCGATCGCGCCACGCCGTCTTGCGATGTAACGTCGGCAGCAGATGCGTGAAGTTCAGGCCGCGCTGGGAGGCCAAGCGCTGGATGTACTCCTCCGACATGGTTTCGTTGCTGAACCCCGTCGCGAAGAAGCGGTTCATGTCCGTCTCCTTCGGGATGATGCGAAGGTTCAGGCCGATGTTGCGCATCAGCCGGGCCGTCTCCTTCCGCGACGACTCGCTGGCCGAGTAGAAGAACACGAACAGCGTGACCGCCACCACGACGCCGACCACGCTCAAGACGAAGTTGAGCTTGCGATGCGCGATTTCCTTGATCACCAGATGAAAGGCCGTCATCCGTTCCTCCGATTCCCGCGAAGCAAGACCATCCCGCCGAACGCCACGATCACCGCGATCATCCCGCCGCCGACATACCACGCCTCATCGAACTGATACCCGATCTCCTCCGGCTCCTCGTCCATCGGCGGCGACGGCGGTGGAGGCCCCGTGGGCGAGGCGGGCGCCGACGTCATGACCAGCCCCTTGCGCTCCGGCCGTGCCGGGCGCGACGTGGTCGGCGCCGAGGAAGCTGCCTGCGCCGGCGGGGCGGAAGCTCGAGTCGATTCCGCGATGGCATCTGATGGCTCGCCCGTCCCCGACGGCTCCTCGTTCCCTTCAGACGCCTCAGCAATCGACGTCGATCCGACCGCATCGAACGCCACGACCTCCTCGCTGTAGCCGAGCAGGCCCGACGAGGATCCCCGCCCTTGGGGAAAGCGGCCTCCCGGCCCGCGGGAGATGATGCGGCTGATCTCCATACGAGCCATGGGATTCTCCGGATCGAACCCCAGATTGCGAATGACGCGCTCCTGGGTGGCGCCGTCCCAGCGTGTGGGCATCCGCGTGCCCAGCATGATACGACGGTCCAACCCGCACTCGCAATTTGCTCCGACGAGCGCCAGTACGTCCAGCAGGTGTCCCGTGATGATCTCGTCGCCCCGGAACATCGGGCCGACCCATCGCCCCCGGCCGTAGAGCACGGCCGCATGCGGTTCCTTCAGGCGATCCGCCTCGAGCCCGAGGCTCCAGAGGAGCACACGCTCCCGCCGGACCTCTTCGGCCGGCACCTCGATGAGCACGGGCGGCTTCTTGACGGCCTTGGGCAACTGGTGCATCGCCCCGGCGACCTCGGCAATCGCGGCCTTGGCCACACGGCGCGCGTGTTCGGTCTCGGCCTTCTTCGGGCCGGCCATCAGTAGGATCACGGCGTACGCCTCCGTGATCTCGGTGAGGATTCGCTCCCGCACGGGCGAGACGACCGCGCGCTCCAAACACGTCCACGCGGCCTTCTTGGCGTCCTTCGTCTCACGATCCAGCCACAGCTCGACCGCCTCTCCCTCGGCCGAGACGAACACGACGGCCGGCAGCTTCTGAATTCCCAGCGCACGTCGCTGCGTGAGGACCGGGTCCTGCGCTTGCTTGCGCACGTGCACCGTTTCGAAGGTTACGTTGCTGTCGAGGAGGACGACGGGTGAGGCCTGGCCGAAGGCGTCAATGAGCTCGGGGGAGGTGGCATCATCGACGAGGAGGACCGCTCGATAGCCCGGCATGCCGAGGTCGACGAAGCCGACGTCGCGGACATTGTACCGGCATGCCCACACCGCCGACGGCGCGAACAGCGTCGCGGCGACCGCGATCGACAGAGGACGGGCCGGTAGCATCATCATGCGAAGTCGCTCTCTCTGGCTCGCCCAGGCGTTGCAGCCCGACACGGGGAGTGCCGATGCCCCCACGGAATCAAGACGCCACACAACCAATTCTACACGCTGCGCGGGCGCATCACCAGGACGCCCCACGTACCGGCCTCTGAGGACAGGCACTTGTTGCGACGGCGAATCGCGTCCATACTGACCACCCCTGCGTGAACGTGAAGCACAAGGATCGCTTGTTGATCCGCGTCCGGGTTTTCAGAGCGGGAGGCCCTGCGTGTCGCACCCCTCAGACGATCTTGATCGACTCCGCTCCGAAGGCGACCTGAACCTCTCACCGCATCGCGCGGCCTGGGCGCGGGCCAACATCGGCGCGGAGACGCAGAAGCTGCTCGATGAGGACCAACGCGTCTTCCTTCACCAATCGCTCTCGACCCCCTGTCTGAACGTCCTGCGCAGCTGCGACGGCATCCATATCGAAGACGCGCAGGGCCGACGCTACATGGACTTCCACGGCAACAACGTCCACCAGGTGGGTTTTGCGAACCGCACCGTGATCGCGGCGGTCAAATGCCAGCTCGACGCGCTGCCCTTCTGCACGCGACGCTACACCAACGAGCCGGCCATCGCCCTGGCGCGGAAGCTCGGCGAACTCGCACCGGGAAACCTCAACAAGGTCCTGTTCGCCCCGGGCGGGGCGGCCGCCGTCGGCATGGCTCTCAAGCTCGCCCGCGTTGCCACCGGACGCTTCAAGACGATCTCCATGTGGGATTCCTTTCACGGTGCATCGCTCGACGCGATCTCCGTCGGCGGTGAAGCGCTCTTTCGAAGCGGGATCGGTCCGCTCCTGCCGGGGACCGAGCACGTCCCGCCACCCGACGCCGCCCACTGCCCGTTCGGTTGCGACGGCGACTGCAGCTTGCGGTGCGCCGAGTACGTCGAGTATGTGCTCGAGAAGGAAGGCGACGTCGCCGCCGTCGTCGCCGAGACGGTTCGCAGCACGCCCTACGTCCCGAAGCCCGACTACTGGCGGATCGTCCGCGAGGCGTGCGACCGCCACGGCGCGTTGCTGATCCTCGACGAGATCCCGCACTGCCTCGGGCGAACCGGGACGATGTTCACGTGTGAGCACTTCGACGTTGTGCCGGACATCCTCTTGATCGGCAAGGGGCTCGGCGGCGGCGTGTTTCCGCTGGCGGCCATGATCGCCCGGGAAGACCTGGACGTCGCCGGCAAGATCGCGCTGGGGCACTACACGCACGAGAAGAACCCGGTCGCCTGCGCGGCCGGCCTGGCGACGATCGACTTCATCGAGCGAAGCGACCTGCTCGCGCACGTGCGGCACGTCGGCGCGCATGCCATGGACCGGATGCGTGGGATGATGGAGCGCCATCCGATCATCGGCGACGTCCGGGGCATCGGCCTGCTGCTCGGCATCGAGCTGATCCGAAACCGCGACACCCGCGAGCGCGCGACCGACGAGGCCGAGCGCGTCATGTACCGCGCGCTCGAGAAGGGCCTCAGCTTCAAGCTGACGATGGGTACTATCTTGACGCTGACGCCCGCCCTGACGATCACAAACGAACAGATGGATCAGGCCCTCGACATCATCGACGCGTGCCTGACCGAAGTGGAGGAGATCCCATGACGTATGAAGCTGATGCGCGGAGTCGCTTCGAACAGAGATCAGACTGTCCTTCTTCGAATACTCCTCCGTGGGTGGCCCATGGCTTCAACCGAGGGGGTCCATCGCTCGCGCGATGGGAGCGCGAATCTCCGGTCGAATTCGTGTCCCCCACCCCTGAAGAGGCGGGCCACCCAGGGGAGGAAAGCCGCCCATGTCTCCCGAAGTGTGCGGTCATTCATGCGACCAGACTGCTGCGAACATGCTGTCTGCTCGCGGTGACGGCCCTGGCCGTCACGGTGCTGCACGCGGCCGAGCCGAAGACGGGCGGCATCGACAAGGATACCTGGCGGGTCGTGCCGCTCGCGCAGGACTTCGTGAAGATCTACGAGTCGCCTCAGCCCAAGAACGTCTACTGCTACAGCCCGGGCCTGGCGCGGTGCCCCACCGGCCGACTCGTCGCAACGATGGACATCGGCGGTCGCGGCGTGAAGACGCTGAAGGGCCTCAAGAAGGACGCCAAAGGTCGACCGTATCGCGGCAAGGCCTTCACCTCCGACGACCACGGAAGGACGTGGACGCACCGGGTCGACATGCCGCTGCTGCACGCGCGGCCCTTCGTGGCCGGTACGAGCCTCTACGTCCTGGGCCACTACGGCGACCTCGTGATCGTCCGCTCCGACGACTGGGGCGAGACGTGGTCCGAACCGGCGACGCTGACCGACGGCCAGCACTGGCATCAAGCCCCCTGCAATGTCTGGCACGCGGGCGGCTGCGTCTATCTGGTCATGGAGCGGCGCGTCACCCGAAAGCTCCGCACATGGCCCGTGGCCGAGCTGGCGCCGGTGCTCATGCGGGGCAAGATCGATGCCGACCTGACGAAACGCGAGAACTGGACGTTCGCCAGCGCGCTCCGGTTCCGCGACGTGATGCCGCCCGACACGATCGCCAAGCTCGACTACTTCGGCGTGCCGTTCTACACGGTCGATCCGATCAAGGGCAGACACGTTGCGCCGTTGCGCGGCTGCGCCCCGATGGGCTGGCTCGAGACGAACGTCGTCCAGATCCTCGACCCCGACCACATCTGGTACGACCCGTCGGGCAAGACGTTCCATTTGTTCATGCGGGCGCACACGGGAGGCACGGGCTATGCGGCCCTGGCCAAGGTCGTCGAGAAGGACGACGGCTCGATGACGACCATGCTCGAGACCGTGCCGTCCGGCAGGAAGGTGCTCTGGCTACCCATGCCCGGCGGCCAGATGAAGTTCCACATGCTCTACGACGCCAAGACCAAGCTCTATTGGCTGCTCAGTTCGCAAGCCACCGACAGCATGACCGACGCGCTCAAGCTGCCGGCCAACCGCTACAACCTTCCGAACAACGAGCGGCACCGGCTCCAGCTCCACTTCAGCAAGAACTGCGTGGACTGGTGCTTCGGGTGCCTGGTCGCCGTCGGCGGGTCCTCCAAGCAAGGACGCCACTACGCGAGCATGGTCATCGACGGAGACGACCTGCACGTCGCCAGCCGCTCGGGCGACGAGAAGGCCAAGAGCGCCCACGACGGGAACTTCATCTCGTTCCACACGGTCAAGGACTTCCGCCGGTTGGCGTATTGAGCGTCTTGCTGGTGTGCATGGCATCCCAGCGCTGCCGCCGTTGTAGGCCGCGGTTGCAGGCAACAGGGCTTCCGCGCATGATATCGATTCCTTAGGACGTCAACTCGGCCGGGCTTCGGCGCGAACGCCCGGCAGTCACAGCCACATCAGGAGCCAAGACCATGAAACGCGATAGGCGTGTCGTCGCGGGAAGCCTCGTTGCCGCCGTTGCCCTTAGCTTCGTCCTCTGGGGCTGCCAGGCGGAATCGGATGCCGAACCCGCGCAGAAGCCTGAGACCAAGGCCGAAGCCGCACCGGCCAAGCCGGCTCCGAAGCCCGCGGCGGAGAAGCCCAAGCCGCGACCGCCTCGTGACGTCGCCTGGTTCCTGAAACGTATGGTCGACATCGAATGGCTGGCCTATCACGAGCCCGACGTTCGCTGCAAGCAGTTCAGCAGCTACGACCGCCGCAGCAAGATCGTCGACGGGAAGAAGGTCGACTGGGACGCCAACGGCGACGCGGGCAACTACCTCCGCGAGAACAAAGAGGAAGGCCGCGTCATGGCCGAGATGAAGGGCCCCGGCTGCATCACGCAGATCTGGTCGGCCAACCCGGCCGGCACCATCCGCATCTGGCTCGACGGCGAGGCCAAACCCTCCATCGAAATGCCCATGGCCGAGCTGCTCAGCGATCAGGGCAAGGCCCCGTTCAAGGAGCCGTTCTGCTACCAGGTCCGGCCCGTCGACAACAACCACACGGCCAGCAACTGCTACTTCCCCATCCCCTACGCCAAGAGCTGCAAGGTAGCCCAGGTCGACGGTCGCTCGTACTACAACGTCGACTACATCACGTATCCCAAGGACACGCCCGTCGTCACGCTGAAGCTGCCGCTCTCGGCCGAGCAGCAGAAGGCGTTTGACCAGTCGGCCGCTCAACTCGCCAAGAACCAACCCATCCTGCCGAAGGACATGTTGCAGCAGAAGTTCGCGGGTCGGTTGGGCCCGTCGCCGACCGGGGCCGAGTTCGCCAAGGTGACGCGCGAAGGAGGCGGCATCGTCAGGGAACTCTCGATCAAGACCGAGGACGCCGACAAGTATGCCTTGCGCAAGAGCGTGTTGAAGATCTACTTCGACGATTGCAGAGAGCCTGGCGTCGTGACGCCGCTCGTCGACTTCTTCGGCACGGGCTGGATGCCCACCCCGTATACCTCCACGACCAGCTCGATCGCCAAGGACGGCACGATGACCAGCTACTGGCCTATGCCGTTCAAGAAATCCGTTCGTCTTACCCTGGCCAACTACGGCAAGACGACGCTCAAACTGTCAGGGTTGATCAGGACCGGCGCAGCCCTTAGTGACTGCCGCTGCAAACCGATGTACTTCCACGCCATGTACCGCCGCGAGAAGCTCAGCACGACGTTCGACTATCCGTTCTGCAAGGGCGTCACCGGTCCCGGCCGGCTCGTCGGCAACGTGCTCAATATCGACAACCCCAAGCCCGGCTGGTGGGGCGAGGGCGACGAGAAGGTCTGGGTCGACGGCGAGTCGTTCCCGAGCTGGTGGGGCACGGGCAGCGAGGACTACTTCAACGACGCCTGGGGCATGCACCAGCACGACCGCTTCCAGGAGGGCTGCCCGCTGCTCGAAGGTCCCGGCCACGCCAACAAGACCAGCATGTACCGCTGGCACGTGCTCGACAGCATCCCGTTCGAGACGTCGCTCACGATGACGATCGAGAACTACTGGAAGACAGGCCGCGGCGTGCGGTGCGACTACTCGTCCGTCTGCTACTACTACAACATGGCCCCCGCGGGCGACGACTTCTACGAGCCGCTGACGCTGGCAGACCTGCTGCCCATCACCTTCCGGCCCGAAGGCACGGTCGAGGCCGAGACGCTCGACATCCCCGGCGGGACGAAGGTCTCGATGGCCGAGCTCGCCGACATGGGTCTTGCTGAGGCGGCGAGCGGCGACGGGGCCGTCCAACTGAAGCTCTCCGGGGGCACGTGGGCCAAGATCCCCTTGGGCGAGCTCAAGCCAGGTCTCTATCGCGTACATCTATACCTGCTGGCCAAGCAGGCGATGCCGGGGCTGCGAACGGGCGATCTGATGGTGACGTACGGGCCGAAGGGCAAGGCGGCGTGGCAGCTCAAGGGGGAGGCGAAGGATGCCAAGGTCGCCAAGGGGTCTTCCACGCAGGCCTTGGGTCTGCTTCGGGTCTTTGGCGACAGGGCAGTGAAGCTCGCCATGCCCGTGATGGTGAGCGGCAGGAAGCCCCACACGGTCTACCTCGACGCCGTCCGGCTCGAGACGCCGTCCACACACGGGATGGAGGCCGAGACGCTGAAGTGGTCCAGCCCGGATCATCTCGTCACGTTCGAGAAGGACTACGGCCACACCGCCCTCAGCGGCTGGGGGCAGATGAAGATGAAGGCACTGAGCGTCGGGGGGCTGGCGGCCATCCCCGTCGACCTCAAGCCCGGCTGCTATGAGGTCCGAGGCCGACTCGGCTGCGGACCCGACTTCGGTCAGCTTCGCATTCGCCTCCAGCTCTGGCCGACGATGCTCAACACGTACGAGGGCTATGCCGAAAAGCCCGGGCTGCGCGAGCACTGCTTCGGCCGGTTCCAGGTGCCCGAGGGCAAGACGCTCAAGTCACTCGAGTTCATGGTCTGCGGCAAGCACGACAAGAGCAAAGGCACGAAGATGGCCGTCGACTACCTCGAGATCATCCCCTGCAAGGGCCTGCTCGGCTACGAGGGCGAGGACATGAAGGTGCTCAGTGTGAACGCCGGCGGCGTGAGCGTCCAGAACCTCGGTCGGGCCTTTTCGAACAACAACCAGAAGTTCATCACGTTCGGCAGCAAGGACGGGCGGATCCAGCTCGCCTTCCACGTGCCCGAGGCGGGCAAGTACAACGCGACGATGGCCTTCTGCAAGAGCCACGACTACGCCACGATCCAGGCGTACGTCAACGGCAAGCCTGTCGGCGCGAGGATGGACAACTACCATCCGACGGTCATCCACAGCGGGCCGATCCAGTTCGGCACGCTCGACCTGAAGGCCGGCCAAAACGTCCTCGAGTTCCGTGTGGTGGGCAAGAACAAGAAGTCGTCCGGCTACTACATGGGCTTTGATTACCTCGAGCTGTCCCCGGCGAAGTAACGACAGGCACATGAAGGAAGTGGCGCCATAGGCGGGCTGGGATTTGCCCGGCTTACAGGTGGTTCTTGCGAGGGCGGCGATTTCCGATGCCGCTCGTCCAACCGTCGTATACAGAGCCGGCCTGTCCCCAGGCCGGTCAGATCGATGGCAACTACCCGAAACCGTCCACGCTTCTCAGAGCCGGGCCGTCTTCGGCCCGATCGCTGCCATCTTCCGACGCGGGGCGACCGGCCTGGAGACAGGCCGGCTCTGAAATCGGCTCCTATGCTGCTGTGCATCTCACAGCGGACGTTGCGGTGGATCTCCGGGTGAAGAGGCGGAGGCATGCACGCGCTCGCCCCCGACCCACACGCCAAGCGGCGGTCTGTCGTCCGCCAGCAGGGTGTCGAGGGGGTCCTTCACGTCGGAACACGGTAGCGGCCACGCGACCAGGTCCGCCCGCTTGCCCGGCGTGATCGATCCAATCACCGCGTCCAGCCTCAGCGCCTTGGCCGCCCGGGTCGTCGCCATCGAAAGCAGGACCTCGGCCGGCACGTCTGCGTGCTCGCGACGAAGGAACCGTAGCTCCGCCAGGATCGACAGCGACGCGCCCGCCGGCAACGAGGCCAACGAGTCCGTCCCGACGCAGACGTTCACGCCGGCGTCCAGCATGGCACGCCACGGATGGTCGCGATGCCGGAAGTATCGGTGGGACCGCGGGCAGTAGACGATGCTCACCGACGGGGTTCTCGAGTCGCTTGAAGGAACACCCAAGCATCTCTCCCATCCTGGGTGGCCCACCTCTTCAGAGGTGGGGGACACGAACTCCTCCGAGGATTCCCCTCCCCTTCCCCCGAGCGATGCCCCCACGTGGCCCTCGCCAGCCGGTCGCTGCATGCAGCCCAACGCGCGGATCTCCTCCTCCGTCAGATAATTGCCGTGGGCGAACAGCGTCGGGGCTTCCAGCAGGCCGAGCCGGCGGGCGTAGTCGATGGGCCCGCAACGCGGCGAGCGAATCGCCTTGCCGCCGCCCAAGGCCCAGATCATCGCGCCGAGCCTCCCGCCGCCGCGCCGCAGCCAGCGACATTCCTCCTTGGTCTCGGCCCAGTGGGTTGTAAGGGGAAGATCGCGATCGCGTGCTTCCTCGGCCACCTCGCGAAGGTGATCCCCTCGCACCGTGTACGGCGCGTGCGGGGAGAGGCCGACCATCAGACGATCGTCTTGCGGGACGTTCTCGACGGCGGCAAGCAGCTCCTCCGGATCGCGGGGCGGCTCGTTGGCGACGCTGATCAGCTCGGCGAAGCAGATCTTGCGGATGGGGACCTGGGTTAGGGTGGGCCAGATGTCGCCGCGCCGGGAGATGTCGGCGATACACGTCGTTCCCGCCCGCAGCGCTTCGGCCGCCGCGAGCAAGGCCGACTCGTGTTCGCGTCTCGGATCGGCGTTGCGGCGCAGGCGAACGAGCTTGGCGAGCCAGGTCCAGAGGCCGGACGGCTTGAGCTTGCCGGCGTAGGCGCTCAGCTCAAGGTGGGCATGCGCGTTAATGAGTCCCGGCAGGAGGACGGCGTCGCCGAGATCCTCCACCGGTTCGCCCCGGATCTCGTTCCGCGGCCCGACCTCGATAATGTGTCCGTCCGCCACGCGGACGGCGCCGTCGGGGATGGGCGGTGCGTCCATCGGCACGACGATTCGCGCCGCGAGGATCATCCGTCTTTCCGTCGGGGGCCGAACCAGGTTCGCCAGTCTTCGCCGATCTCGCCTCGCGCGATGTGGTGCTGCATGGTCGTATCGCAGTGGCATTCGCGGGGCATATCTTTGAGCTTGGCCAGCACGCGGGAGACGATATCCGGCAGCATCTCGATGGCGTCGCTGACGCGCTGCTCATCGGTCACCATGCCCAGGGCCTCGAAGAGCCCACCCGGCTCGTAGGCGCTGTAGGTTCCGCCCGATTCGGCGTAGTCGGTGACGTAGGTGAGGGCGGCGTAGCAGAGCTGGAGCTCTTTGGCGAGAAACGCCTCCGGCGCGAGGCTGTTGCCGACCACCTCGGCACCGATCATGACGTACTTGCGCAGCTCGGCCGGGGTCTCACGTCTGGGTCCCTCGGAGCACAGGTAGACGGCCTCGTCGCGGAAGTCGGCGCCGCGCTCCGTGAGGACCTCGCCGATCGCCTTTTGGAGGGTCGTGCAGAAGACGGGCCACTGGCGGATCGTTCCGATGCCCCGGTTCTCGAAGAACGTCCCCTGCCGCTGCCGCGTCTCGTCGATCAGGTCGCTGGCGACCGCGAATTGCCCGATCCGAAAGTTATGACTGATCGCGCGAACGGCCGACCAGGTCATGATCGCCTCAGCGCCGAGGTCCTTGATGGCATAGATGTTGGCGCGGTAATTCACGAAGGCGCTGCAAAGCTCGTAGCCGCATTCGCCGTTTCGGGGGATGAAGAAGAAGCCGTCGTCGCCGCCACAACGGTAGACGGCCCCCGACGTGCCGAAGGGGGTGTTGATCGGGCCCAGACGTTCGGCGTGAAACGTGTCTTCCTCGAGAAGCGTCGCCGCACCCTCTCCGCCGATACATGCCAAGCGCACTGCCATAAGGACCTTCCTCTATCGCCATCGGCCGGCGGACCGCCAATCCGCCGCACCATTCCACGGCTCCGATCGACTGTCTCAACCCCCCGGTGAAGGCCTGCACAACCCCAGGGGCTCTTGGCGTCGGGAGACTCGTCCGTCAGGACGCGGCCTGGGGCCTTTCGGCATCCGAGGCGGCCGAGGGTCCGACCAATGCGCTCAGGTCCTCCGCTCGCAGGTGCCGACCGAGCGCCTGCATGAACGGATTCAGTGCCTCCAGACGAGACCACGCCAGGGCGCGAACGGGCTCGAAGTGAATCCCGTCTCGAATGCGTGCCTCCCAATAGTGATACTCTTGCTGCCGATGCCAGGCATCCAGAACCTGGTTCAGGGTCCGTCCCTCGGTCCGCTCGCGTCGCACGCTCTGGAGCAGCCACAGGGGGCCGATCTGGTCGAGGTTGTCCGCGTCCGAGACGATGTGCGTCTCGGCGAGGGTGCACGCGCGGTCGTTCAGGCCGCGGATCGCATTCGCGGCCCGTTGCGCCACGCCCGGCGAGACCAGCTTTCGCAACGACGCCTCGACCATCCCCGCCGCCAACTCGAACTGCACATCGTTCGTGGGACGGCAACGCACGCGGAAACGATCCACCTCGCCCGCCTTCACCTGGATAATCCAACCGGCATCGTGATACAGGGCCGCCACCCGCACCACGTCCATCTCCGGGTTCTTCGCCGCCACCTCCGGAAGGCGTGCGATCAGCTCGGCGCTGATCAGCGTACGATGCGCGTGCTCCCATACGGTCAGGTCGGCCGGTCCGCTTCCCCGTCCGCCCAACGTCAGGTCGGACTCCGCTTGCTTGAGTAGCTGATCGCGACCCGCCATTCTCGCTTCCCTCGGCAGGCACTCGCGTGCCTGCAACTCCTCCCACCTCTTCTCAGGCCGCCTCCCGTCTGCTATCCGGCTCGGCCTCCGTTCGGACCCACCTGCGATGAACCCGCGCCTATTCGAGCAGGTCATAATAGCAGTTGCGGCGGCAGGCCCTCCACCCTGCATCCTCGATCAGGCGCCGCAAGTCCGCCTCGGCGAGGCGAAATGTGGTGCCCGCCGAGGAGACCACGTTCTCTTCCATCATGACCGAGCCCATGTCGTTCGCGCCGAAAAACAGCGACAGCTGTCCGATCCGCGGCCCCTGCGTGACCCAACTGGCCTGGACGTTGGGCACATTATCCAGATACAGCCGCGAAATGGAAAGCGTGCGCAGATAATCGTGCGCCTCCGACAACACGAGCGCGGTGCCGTCGCGTTCCACGGGAACCTGAGGCGACGGTTGCGGCGTCCGCCCCAAGGCTGTGCCGTGGGGCTGAAACGTCCAACAGATAAAGGCCGTGAACCCGCCGGTCTCGTCCTGCAGATCCCGCACGCGACGCAAGTGCTCGATCCGTTCGGCCCATGTCTCGATGTGGCCGAACATCATGGTGATGCTCGTCCGCATCCCGATGCGGTGCGCTTCACGCATGACGGCAAGGTACTCATCGGTGCGCGACTTGCCGACGCTGATCCGGTCGCGCACGCGATCCACCAGGATCTCCGCCCCGCCACCGGGGATCGTGTCGAGTCCGGCGTCGCGGAGGCGCAGCAAGACGTCGCGGATCGGCATGCCGAAGTTCAGGGCGAAGGCATGAATCTCCGGCGGGCTGAACGCGTGCAGATGGATCGTCGGGGCATGCGACTTGATGAACCGCAGCAGATCGCAGTACCAGGCAAAATCGAGGACGTCGGCGGGCGCCAACCCGCCTTGGAGCAAAACCTGCGTTCCCCCGATGCGGAGCAGCTCGTTCAGCTTCCGCGCGAGATCCTCGCGGCTCAGCACATAGGCGGACGGGCTGCCCGGACGGGCCTTGAAATTGCAGAACGTGCAGTGCGCGGTGCAAAGATTCGAGTAGTTGATGTTCCGATCGACAACGTACGTTCGCACATCTCCAGGGTGCAGCGCCATGCACCGCTCGTGGGCTCGCCGCCCGAGGGCAAGCAGGTCCTCGTCGCGCAGCAGCTCGAGCGCCTCCTCGTCGCTCAGACGCGAGTCTCCCGTGCGGACGGGTTTCGGTGCGGTGGCCGTCGTCATGGCCGCTCCCGGTTTCATCCACGTCGTGCCACGCCACGGTGCGTCGGCGTGTGGGCCAGAGGTGACATCGTGCGAGGTGCGGTGTCTTCGTCCTGCCCGGGCAGCCCTCCGTGACGGCCTCGACCCGATGATATCGAACCCGCATCGCGGTCTCAGGCAGCGCCTTCTTTCCGGCCTGCGAGCAGGCCGTGTTCCGCGGCCTTTCGCAGGAACGTCTCCATTCCCTCACGGTGCCGGCCCGTCAGTGTATAGCTCATGTACTCCGTGAGGTATTTCGTCGCGATCTCGACGGGCCAACCGGCCCGCGGGCCTTCTCTGCGAGCGATCTCCGTTGCCCGCGCGACGCCCACATCGCGTGATCGACCGAGCACATCGGCGACCGCGCCCGGATCCTTTTGGGGCAGCGTTGCCCATACGGCATAGACGAACGGCAGGCCCGTCAACTCCCTCCACGCGGCACCGAGGTCGACCTCGAAGGCGAACCCCTGAGGCCGAAGCGTGATCACCTTGTCACCGATCAGCAACACGCCCTCGTAATCCGTCAACGACGCGGAGGGCTGCAGCGGCTCGATCTCCGGAATGTAGCCGAAGAGCTCCTTCCACGTGAGCTTCGCCAGGACCACGGACGTGTGCGAGTCGCCGTCCACACGGAGGTGCCTCATCCGGTCCGGCGGCACACGAGAGAACACGCGAACCGTCAGCGTCTCTCCGTCCGAGGCGATGCACGCATCCGAGATCGGTCGGAAGGGCGGCTCGCCCGCCAGATCCACGACCGGTACCAATGCGGCCTCTACCCGTCCCGCGGCGAGCTCATCCCCGAGCGCCGAGGGCACGGCGTACCGCAACCGCACCTGAGGATCGCTTTGGAGCCCCTCCACAAGCGGTTTGGCATTCAGGAAGGATACGGCGCCGAGTGATACGACCTCCCCTGGCCTTCCCTGCCCCACCTTCGAGCCCGTCATCGTCGAAGCGCCCTCGCGTACTCCCTGCGCCTCCTATTATAAGACCCCTGGGCTCACTTACCAGAGATTCTCGGAACTCTTCGTGCGGGCTCGGGATTTCCACTTCGTCTCTTCGAGTCGACCGAGTGGACCCAACCGCCCAGGACCGCGCGTCCTCGGGTGTCGCGCGTTGTCGCAGGGTTCGCTAATCTCCAGGCTCTTGTGCCCTTGACGGGCGGAAGCCGCTCCTCGAAACCGGATACCGGCTCCGAGCGACCCTTGCACGCCTCGGGCGTTCCGCGGAAGCTCAAGGCCCGATAAAATCCGAAGGGCACAAGCTGGCAGCGCAAGACTCAAGACCCTCTCCGGCCGAGACGATCCTAGGACTGACGGTCCCCAGGTCTGCTCTCTCGGTGGATCGTGGCCGCACCGGCCGAACCCCCATCGCCGGAGGTCGACCATGCGAAGTGATTCCCCGATCGAACGACGGCAAGAACAACGCCAGAGCGCTTCCCTTCCCCTTTGGTGGCGAAAGGGCTCGGACCGCATTGCCCATCACGGCTGGATGCTGGACGTATCGGCTCACGGGCTGGCGTTGCTCGCCACGCAGGACCACTGCCCGGCCGTCGGCGATCAGATTGATATCGCCCTGGTGAATCCGGAACTCGGATTAGGGACGGAGATCGCGCCGCACCTGCTTCGTCGCGCCACCGTGCATCGGCTGGACACGATGACCTCGTCGATGAGACGCGTGGCCTTGCACTTCGAAAGCGATCTCTGGCAAGACTAAAGGGAATTCGTCGGAGCAAGCGCTCTTCGTCGAGCTGGCACGTCACGCCTCGGCTCCCGAGACGACGGAATCCGAGGGCGACGGATCGCGCCGGCGCACTCACTCCCACTCGATTGTGGACGGCGGCTTGGACGAGATGTCGTAGACCACGCGGTTGATGCCCTTCACTTCGTTGATGATCCGGTTGCTGATCCGGGCGAGCACTTCCTGGTCGATGCGCGTCCAGTCGGCCGTCATGAAATCCGAGGAATCGACGAACCGGATGCCCGCCACGCAATTGCCCTCGTAGCTGCGGCCGTCCCCCATCACGCCCACCGCGCTGACCGGCAGCAGCACGGCGAAGCCCTGGGCGATCTTCCGGTACCAGCCGGATGCGCGGATCTCCTCGGTCACGATCTCATCGGCGTCGCGAAGGAGCTCCAGCCGCTCGGGGGTCACCTCGCCGATCACGCGAACCGCCAGGCCCGGTCCCGGGAACGGATGCCGCCATACAATCTCCTCCGGCAGCCCCAAGGCCTCGCCCACCTGTCGCACCTCGTCCTTGAACAGGTCGCGCAACGGCTCGATCAGCTCGAGGCCGAGGTTGGTCGGATCCACCAGGTTGTGATGTTGTTTGATCTGGTCCGCCTTGCCGCCGACGCTGCTGCCCGATTCGATGACGTCCGGGTACAGCGTGCCCTGGGCAAGGAATTTGACACCCTCGATCTGCTGCGCCTCCTCGCGGAAGATGCGGAAGAACTCCTCGCCGATGATGACCCGCTTCTTCTGCGGATCGACCACCCCCCGCAGCTTCTCGAGGAAGCTCGCCGAGGCGTCCACCACGCGTAGGTTCATGTGGAAGTGCCCGCGGAAGGTGGCCTCGACCAATTCGGCCTCGTTTTTCCGCAGCACGCCGTTGTCGACGAAGATGCAGGTCAGCCGATCGCCCAACGCGCGGTGCAGCAACGCCGCGGCCACGCTGCTGTCCACGCCCCCGCTGAGTCCGCAGATGACGCGATCGGTCGGGCCCACCTGTCGTCGTACCGCCTCGACGGTCTGATCGACGAAGCTCCCGACCCGCCACGTCCCCTCACACCCGCAGATGTCGTAGAGGAAGTTCCGGATGATGCGTCCGCCGTGCGGCGTGTGCGTGACCTCCGGGTGAAACTGCACCCCGAAGAACGGGCGCGATCGATGACGAACGGCCGCATAGGGGCACGTGTCCGTCTGCGCGAGCGATTCGAAGTCGTCGTTGAGGTCGGCCACGATGTCGCCGTGGCTCATCCAGACCGTGGTCTGCCTGGGCACCTGGGCCAGCAACCGGTCCGGCTCGTCGACGCGGAGGTGCGTGCGGCCGTACTCCCGGGTCGACGTCGGCGTGACCTGACCGCCCAGCACCTGACAGCCGATCTGCATGCCATAGCAGATGCCGAGCACGGGCACGCCCATCTCGAGCAAGGCCGGATCGCAGGAAGGCGCGCCCTCCACATAGACGCTGGCGGGTCCGCCGGAGAAGATCAGGCCCTTCACGTTCATCTCGGCCAGCGCGTCGGCCGTAATCGACGGCGGACACAACACGCTGTAGACGTGATTCTCGCGGACGCGCCTGGCGATCAGCTGCCCGTACTGGCTGCCGAAGTCCAGGATGGCAATCGTCTCGCCCGTTTCCGTAGGACCGGCCATCGCATCACCTCTACGTACCGGAAAACCGATTAGTGTAGTCGTGGGGCCGTCGCGCCCGCAAGCGCGAATCGGAATCGGTGCGGCAAGGGCGAGACCGTCTGCATCCGCAACACACGGTTCGCTTGACGGTTGCCCCCCGCCGTTCGATGCTACCGTGTCGTGGGGACAACGCCCGTCCGTGCGTCCGCGGCGATGAAGACCCGGTCGCGGAACGAATCCCGCGATCGATCGAGGCGTTGCCCCTTCCCAACACGCGGGGTGACGGAGCCTGAACATGAGGCAGAATCGCTGGATACGAATCGTTCTTCGCCTGAGCATCTTGGCGGCCGTGGCGGCCGGTTGCGAGGCGCCGGCGACGCGGATCTACGTCGCACCCGACGGCAACGACGCCTGGTCGGGCCTACGCAAGACGCCGAACGCCGAAAAGACCGACGGGCCACTGGCGTCGCTCGTCGGCGCGCGCGACGCCGTTCGACGTCTCAAGCAAGACGAAGGCCTTCGGCTCCCCGTCCGCGTGATCGTCAGGGACGGGACCTATCGCATCACCGAACCGCTCCTGCTCACACCTGAAGACAGCGGAACGGCGAAATGCCCCATCACGTACGAGTCGGAGTTCGCGGCGACCATCACGGCCGGCGTGCCCATCACGGGCTTCAAGCAGGGCGACGACGGCGTGTGGACCGCCCGCGTGCCGGAGGTCGACGGCAAGCCCATATACTTCGAGCAGCTCTACGTGAATGGGAGTTGGGCGACGCGGGCCCGCTCGCCGAACAAGTACTACTACTACGTCAAGCGGAAGGTCACGCACGCCATCGACCCGGCCACCGGCAAGCCGGCCAACATGAGCCACCGCGCGTTCATCGCTAGAGCCGAGGACGTCGAGCCGCTGCTGTCGATCCCCAAGGATCGGCTCAGCGACGTGACGATGATGGCCTACCACTCGTGGGCGTGCTCGCGACACCGCGTCGCGTCGATCGACCCGAAGACGCACCTGCTGGTCACGACCGGTCCGTCCCGCTGGCCGTTCTGCCGATGGAACGCCAACCAACGGTACCACCTGGAGAACTTCCGCGCCGCCCTGGATCAGCCCGGCGAGTGGTTCCTCGACCGTGACGGCACGCTGTTCTACAAGCCGCGGCCGGACGAGGACATGCGCAAGGCCAACGTCGTCGCCCCCGTGTGCGACCGCTTCCTTCGGATCGCGGGCGAGCCCAAGCTCGGGCTGTACGTCGAGCACGTAACGTTGACGCCTCCCTCAGAATCCAGCGACGCGGGACCTCTCCAGTGATCCGGCG
>CAZKCX010000020.1:0-21655 GCA_964550865.1 uncultured Planctomycetales bacterium | reverse complement strand
CGACGGCCTCGAGCTGGCGTGCTGGGGCGATCACTTCGAGGTGCAGAAGGCCCTGGAGTCCAAGACCTACTGCAAGCAGAAGTGGGAGCTGCTCGGCAAGCACAAGCTCCAGTGCTTCGCGGTGAGCAATCACCTGGTCGGTCAGGCGATCTGCGACAACATCGACCCGCGGCACGAGGCGATCCTGCCCGAGCACGTCTGGGGCGACGGCAAGCCGGAGGGCGTCCGCAAGCGGGCCGCCCAGGAGCTGATCGACACGGCCAAGGCCGCGCGGAAGCTCTTCGACGCGGCGCCGGCGGCGATCAAGAAGCAGCTCAAGCGCGTGGTGGTCAACGGCTTCACGGGCAGCAGCATCTGGCCGATCCTGTACAGCTTCCCGCCGAACCTGCCGGACCAGGTGGACAAGGGCTACGCGGACTTCGCCAAGCGCTTCAAGCCGATCATGGACGCGTTCGCGGAGGTGGACGTGAAGTTCGGGCTGGAGGTGCACCCGACGGAGATCGCGTTCGACATCGCCAGCACGGAGCGTGCGCTGGAGGCGATCCGGCATCATCCGGCGTTCGGGTTCAACTACGACCCGTCGCATCTGGGGTACCAGGGGGTGGACTACGTGAAGTTCCTTCGGATGTTCGGGGACCGGATCTTCCACGTGCACATGAAGGACGTGTACTGGTCGGACACGCCGACGGAGGCGGGGGTGTTCGGGGGGCATTTGAACTTCGGGGACGCGCGTCGGTTCTGGGACTTTCGGAGCCTGGGGCGCGGGTGCGTGGACTTCGAGGCGATCATCCGCGCGTTGAACGAGATCGGGTACGAGGGCCCGCTGTCGGTGGAGTGGGAGGACAGCGGGATGGACCGCGAGCACGGGGCGAAGGAGGCGTGCGCGTTCGTGAAGGGGGTGGACTTCGAGCCGTCTTCGGTGGCGTTCGACGCGGCGTTCGGGGACGAGGAGTAGGGGCAGGAGGCAGGAGTCAACAGCCAGGGTCTAGGGTCTACGGGTCTGGGGTCTGGGGAACAGCAACAGCAGGGCAAGAACGGCAGGGTTCCGGCTTCGGTCCGCTTCGCCGTGACAAGCTAGTACCGCGTTTCACAAATCGTGCGACTATGGACAGGACCGCACACTACACTGTCGCTGCCCGAGCCGCCGGATTCATCCGGCGCGGCCGCGCGGCATGAATGCCGCGGCTCGGGCACGTCGTCGCGATACTTCTGAAATGCAGCACTAGGGTCTGGGGAACAGCAACAGCAGGGACCGGGGATCCGGCGAGCAGGTGCGGTGCGATGTTTCAGAGCCGGCCTGGCTCCCGCGGCGTAGCCTTGGCGAAGCCGGGTCCTCAGGCCGGTCGTTGTTCGCATGGGAAAGGGCTCGACCGGTCCGAGGGTCCGGCTCCGCTCCGTCGTGACAAGCTTGCTTGTGAGTTCATGGGCAAGATGCCCATGCTACGAGGAGGACGTGCGCCTGTGGCCTGGAGTCTGTGGCCTGGAGCCTGGAGTCTGAGGCCTGACGTCCTGTAGCGAACGTTGGAGGCTGAATGCCAAGCCGTCAAAACCTTCGATTCGTTCTGACCGCGGTTGTCGTTGCCGGGCTTTGCCCGACGGAGGTGGTTGTGGGGCAAGCCAAGCCAACCCCGACCACGAAGCCCTCCAAGCCCTTCTTCGCGACGCCGTGGCTGCTGGGCGCGCATCGGGGAGGGGCCGCCCTCTGGCCGGAGAACACCCTCGTTGCCTTTCGTGCCGCGGCCAAGCGTTGGCCGAACATCGTTCTCGAGACGGACGCCCGGCTAACGGCCGACGGGCAGGTCGTTCTACTCCACGACGATACGGTGGATCGCACCACGGACGGACACGGACCTGTCTCCGAGATGACGCTTGCCGAGGTGAAGAGACTGGATGCAGGCCATCGTTTCACTCGCGACGGCGGCAAGACGTTCCCGTGGCGGGGCAAGGACGTCCGCATTCCCACACTCACCGAAGCCCTTGAGGCGTGCCCGGATTCCCGGTTCGAGGTCGAGCTGAAGGCGGGCGCGAAGCTGCCCGAGGCATTGGCCAAGGCTATCCAGCGGGCCGAGGCAGAAGACCGTGTTTTGCTGGCCAGCTTTCACTCGGGGCTGATCCTTCGCGCGAGGCGACTCCTTTTGCGCTGCCCGGTTTGCTACGAGTTCGCCGGCGGCCTGGACATGCTCGGTCGACTGCGGAAGGGCGGAGAGGTGTGGACGGAGTACAAGCCAACGGCGGATGTGCTGTCGCTCATGCAGCGGATGGTTCGCGCGTTTCAACTGAAGCCCGAGGAGGTCCGTCGGATGCAGGCGAAGGGCATCTACGTGCAGCTCCACACGCCCAACACCCGCCAGCGGATCCGTGGCATGCTCCGGCTCGGCCCGGACAGCATCCTCACCGACCGACCCGATCTCCTCGCGGAAGCCATGGATGAGCCTCCGGCCGCGTCTCGCTGATTCGTGCTACTTCTTGAGCCGATCGAGCACGCCCTGCAATCGTTCGCGCGCCGCCTTGGCCTCCGGTTCACCTTCACCGGGCTTGTCGCTGGGCTTCCGGCCGTAGGTCTTGCCCTGGAGATCGACCAGCGTGCCGTCGCCGTACAGCTTCCAGCGCCTGTCCTTCACGCAGCGTTTGTCGCGGAGCCGGATGTAGATCCACTCGCGCGGGTTGCCCGGTCTGCCGTGAAGCTGCGGCGCGAAGCTGCGGCCGTCGATCGTGACGCCCTTGGGCGGCTCGGCGCCGGCCACTTCGGTCAGCGTCGGCATGAAGTCGCTGAAATCGATCAGGTCGTCGCAGACGCGTCCCGTGGGCGTCGTGCCCTTCCAGTTGGCGATGAGCGGCACGCGCGTGCCGGCCTCGGACATCTTGCCCTTTCCGCCGGGGATCTTCCGGTCGCCGAGCTTCGAGGTGATCTTGCCCGGCGTGCCGTTGTCGCCCGTGAACAGGATGAGGGTGTTCTCGCGGAGCCCCAGCTTGTCCAAGGTTTTGACCATTTGCCCGACGATCTTGTCCATGTAGGCCACCATCGCGGCGAAGTTGTGCTGATCACGTTCCCTCCGTTTGGCGATTCTCGTACCCGACCTGTCATCGGGCGTCGGCAGAAACGGTCCGTGCACGAGGGTCATGGGGTAATACGCGAGCCAAGGCCGGTCGCGGTTGCGTTTGATGAAGTCGATCAGGTGTTGGCAGTAGACGTCCGGGCCGTAGCGGTCCGCCACGTCGTCACGCTGCTTGCCGTCTTGCCATACGTGCGGGTTCCAGTAGCGCGTCGTCTTCTTGCCCTTGTAGCGCCACATCCAGCAGCAGTAATCCTCGAAGCCGCATTCGCGGACGTGGTGCGGTCGTTCGTCGAAGTGGGCGAGCTGCCACTTTCCGGCCAGGGCAGTCTTGTAGTCCGCGCGGCCGAGGACGTGGCCGAAGGTCTGTTCCTTTGGATCGAGGTATCGTTGCTCGTTGGGTCGATCGTTGATCATGTGCGGCCAGCCGGTGCGGAACGGATAGCGGCCCGTCATGATCTGCACGCGCGAAGGCGAGCACAGCGGCGTGCTGTGGCAATGGGTGAAGCGCATGCCCGATGCGGCGAGGGCGTCGAGGTTGGGGGTCTTGTAGCTGGTGCTGCCGTAGCAGCTGAGACACTCGGCTCCGAGGTCGTCGGCCATGAAGAGCAGGACGTTCGTGGGCTTCTTGCCGGACGCTCGGCGGGCGGCAGAAAGCGTCTGCGGCGCGGCCGATGCGGCAAGACCGGCGGTACAGGCCCGCAAGAAGTCACGGCGCCGAAGGGGCTCGTTGGTGTTCTCGTTCCGTCCGAACGGCATGGGTGCACCTCGTTGTAGGGATCTCGGGGATTCGCTCTGCATGCTCCTCCGATCAAACGGCAGTGTACCCGCACGCGCTGGGGAACGGCAACGAAGGGGATGTGTCGTCGGTTGGCACCTGTCCGTCTTAGGCACGTTTTTCGACGTTGTGCTCCGTCTTCGGGCGTGCCCCGCAGCGCTGCACGGTTCGGGCAGATAGGCGAAGGGCTCATGAGATGCGACTCTGGGTACGGTGTCTCAGAAGTGGTGCGACGATGCCGGTTTCCATGCATGCCATGGGTGCTGCTCGAGCCGCGGCATTCATGCCGCGCGGCCAGGCCGGATGAATCCGGCGGCTCGGGCATATCTTCATGATACTTCGGAGATGCGGTACTACGTCCTGTCTGCCTTGAGCCGCTTCAGATCGATGAGCCGCAGGGCGGCCCGGCCGTCGGAGGCGTCGACATGGAGTAACCATCTTCCCGACCGCGAGAGGCACGGATGCGGATGGTGTCTGCCGTTGGGGACCATGCGGCGGCCCTTCGTCCAATACGGCGTGACGGTTCGAAACCCCCCGGTGTCGCGGTCGACGAGCCGCACCTCGCCGTCATACATATCCGCCGCGATCGTGCCGGCGTCCGGCGACGGGCACGCGTGCCAGTACTTGCCCTGGGCGACCCGACGCGCTCCGGTTTCGTCGGCGCGGATGATGTGCAGGCCCTTGACGGGCGCGGCCACGGTGAAGGTCACCCATTTCCCGTCTCGGCTGAAGCACTCATGCGTGACCCACTCGCCGACCTTTTGATCGTAGAACGGGAAGTGTTCCCGACCGCTGGTCTTGACGGTATAGATCCGTTGGAAGTTCTGGGCGTCGTGTTGATCGGCGAACATGATCAGCTCGTTCCGCGTCGGGCACATTTGGAGATGGCCCAGCCTGCGATGACCTTCGAAGCATACCTTGCTCTCGCGGCTTGCCAGGTCCACGTAGCGGATCCGACGGAGCAACTCACGGACTTCCACCATGATGGCCATGCCGCTGTCGTCCGAGTTCGGGCTGATCTCGATCGGCCTCTCGTCGGGCTCGACCTCATAGAGCACTTCCACCTCGCCCGGCAGGCCGCCCTGGTCCGGGATGGGCATGGAGCAGATCTCGCGGCCTTGAATGAAGAAGAGCTCTTCGCCGTTTCGCGCCACGTGCAGCGCACGGATGCGGCCGCCGGCGAGTCGGGTGAGCGGCGTCACCCGGCGCGACGCGATGTCGAGATACCAGGCCTCGCCGTCGTCGGACCAGAAGACGAAGCCGGCGTCGTCGGCCGACCAAGACTCGCGGTGGAAGTAGGGATGCCGGACATCATGCTTGGCGTGCGCGATGCGAAGGTACGTGACCTGGGTCTGACCCTCGCGTGCGTCTTTGATGGTGATGGGAATCGGCATGGCGGTGCGCTCCTTGTCGAACGCCGGGTCCCTCGTGGCGCTGTCCGCGCAAGAAGATGGCCCCGGCTGTGCCTGGGGCCACAATCGATCGCGCCCGGGAGGACTCGAACCTCCAACCATCAGATTCGAAGTCTGCTACTCTATCCAATTGAGCTACGGGCGCATGGGTCTTTCCTGTCGGGTGGCCGGAGGGGCCGGGCGGGCGATGCATTCGACGATCGCATGTCCGCTACCCCGACACAGCGATTATAGCATGGAGGGCGGGGACGGCAACCGCATCGACGCGTTGCCTACTCTCGGAAGCTCGGTATGCTTCTGGGGCACTTCGGGCGGAGCCCGGCCGGATGTCTCGAAGGCCCTCGCGTGCGCCTCGGCAGCGTACCGATGCCCGAGGGAGAGCTGGACGCGGCCGCGCCTCGTCGTAAGATGAGGGTGGGCGAAGAGGAGGAGACCCATTCATGTTCTGCCAACAATGCGGAACGGAGATCCCCGAGGGCCAGAACGTGTGCCCCGGCTGCTATGCCCCCGTGCGGAAGTCGGGCCTGCTCTCTCGGATCCTAAGCCGATTGCTGGGCGGGTCTGCAAGCTCGGGCGGCGGCGCGATGCGCTCGGGTCTTCGGCCCCCGTCCATACGGATGGAGAACGTGAACATCGTCGAGCGCGTGCAGAACATCCGCATCCGGGATCCGCAGACGGGCGAAGAGCGGGTGTATGAATCGCTCGAGGACGCACCGCCGGAGATTCGACAGCGTATTGAGGACATGCGAGCGCAGGCGAAGCTCACCGGCCAGGCGCAGACCTTTACGATCCGCGATGCGGCCGGGAATACGCAGACGTATCACTCCGTCGAGGAGATGCCGCCGCACGTGCGGGAGATCTACGAGCAGATCCGCGAGCAGCGCGGCCTGAATGGCTAGCCGCTACGGTTGATCCGTTCAGACCGCCGCCTGGACCGAGACACGCACCATGGCCCGAAGGCCCTTTGACCCGAAGCGAGTCGTTGTCCCGCCGGAGGAGTTGGCGCTGACCGGCGCGGAGGACGGTGAGACATCGGACAAGCGCAGCGCCAAAGATAAGCCAATCACGGTTTCGCAGCTCACCCGCATGGTCAAGCGGGTGCTCACGGGCCACCTCCCGCCGACGCTCATCGTCACGGGTGAGTTGAGCAACGTCTCTCAGCCGAGCAGCGGCCACATGTACTTCACGCTCAAGGACGCCGAGAGCGAGGTGCGGTGCGTCATGTGGCGCTCGGCCGTGCAGCGGCTCCGGTTCGCTCCCGAGGACGGCATGGAAGTGCTGGTCACCGGCGGGGTGGACGTCTACGAGCCGCGCGGGCAGTATCAGCTCTACGCCCGAAAGCTCGAGCCCAAGGGTATCGGCGAGCTGGAGCTGGCCTTCCGGCAGCTCCGCGAGAAGCTCGACCGCGAGGGGCTCTTCGATTTGGCCCACAAGCAGCCACTGCCCCTCTACCCTCAACGTATTGGGGTGGTAACAAGCGAGACCGGCGCGGCCGTCCGCGATATGGTTCGCACCATCGCGCGACGCTTTCCCTGTGTGACGGTCCTGCTGCATCCGGTTCGCGTCCAGGGCAAGGGGGCGGCGAAGGAGATTGCCGCGGCGATCCGATCCTTGAACCGTCAGGCCGAAGGGCTCTGCGGGATCGACCTGGTCATCGTCGGGCGGGGCGGTGGCTCGCTGGAGGACCTCTGGGCCTTCAATGAAGAGGTGGTCGCTCGGGCGATCTTCGCGGCCAAGATCCCGGTGATAAGCGCCGTGGGCCACGAGGTCGATGTCACCATCAGCGACCTCGTCGCGGATGTCCGGGCCGCAACCCCCACCGCGGCGGCCGAGATCGCCGTCCCGTCGCTGAGTGAGGTCCTCGAGACGATCGAGGCCCTTCACACGCGGCTACGCCGCGTGCTGGGCCATCAGCTCGATCTGGCCCGTCGAGACCTGACGGCGGTCGAGCGCTTCGAGCTGTTTCGGCAGCCGTTGTCGTTGGTCCGCCGCGGGGAGCAGCAGATCGACGAAGTCGGCTCGCGCTTCCTCTTTGTCATGCGACGACGGATCGACGAGATCCGTCGGCTCCTTTACCGTGCCGAGCTCGCGCTGCGGACCATCCATCCACAGGCCGTCTTGCAGGAGCGACATCGCCGCCTGATCGAGGCCGAGAGCCGACTTCGATGGGCCCAGGGCAAGCGCAACCTTCAAGCCGAACGAGCGCTGGGCCGGACGAACGAGTCCCTGCAGGCGGCCTCGCCCCGCCACCGTATTGATCGGGGATGGGATGCCCTCCGGCACGCGAGCAAGGATCTGGTAGACGCCGTCGCCGCACAACGGCGAGATCGGGTGCAGCGACTGGAGGCGTTGCGGGCGCGATTGGAGGCCTCCGGCCACGAGACCATTCTCAAACGGGGGTTCACGATCACCCGCCGCAAGCGGGGCGGCAAGATCGTGACGGACCCCGCGGACGTTCGGGAGGGGGATCGCTTGACGACAGAGACCGCCGGAGGCGAGTTCGACAGCCGCGTCGTCGACAAGGACCAGCTCGACCTGTTCGACTGACCGACCGTACCGTCTTCTCTCGTATCTCGTATTCGGCGCCGGCCTGTCCTCAGGCCGGCAGTTTCCCAGGTAACACAGAGACCCTCGCACACGAGCCGGCAAGCATCCTATTCAGAGCCGGCCAGTCCTCAGGCCGGTTGTCCCACGTTGTCGGATCCTCACGGGGTCGGAGACGGCTCGCCTCCAGCCGTAGTTCGCCCATTTGCAGAAGCTTGCGCAGGTTCCTGGCGCCGGGGACGGCGGATCATGCATTGGCATCGTCGCGAGCCACCGCTGCGCGGGTACCGCCAACACCCTGCGCCAAAGCAGTCGAGGAATCTGCTTCAGAGGCGGGGCGGAATCGACCGATAACATCCCTAGCAAGGTCTCCGTGCGCCGAGGGTATGTAGAAGCAGGTCCGTCATGCCCGATGAATCCGTCAGTCCCAAGATCATGTCCTTGCCGTCGCTGGTCCGGGCCGTCCAGTCCGCACGCAGCGCGGGCAAGACCGTCGTGCAATGCCACGGCTGCTTCGACATCGTGCACCCCGGCCACATCCGCTACCTGAAGTTCGCCAAGCAGCAGGGCGACCTCCTCGTCGTCAGCCTGACGGGCGATTCGTGCATCGACAAGGGCCCGACGCGGCCCGCCATACCCGAGGAGCTCCGCGCCGAGAACCTCGCGGCGCTGGAGTTCGTGGATTTCGTGTACATCGATCCGAACGAGACGGCCTGCGAGGCACTGTCCAAGATTCAACCCGACCGGTACGTCAAGGGGCGTGAATATCAATCGAGCACCTCACCGGACTTCCTGGCCGAGCGCGAGGTGGTCGAGGGCTACGGCGGTCGGGTGGTCTTCTCCAGCGGCGAGGTCGTCTTCAGCAGCAGCGACCTGATCCGCCGCATCGGCCGCGACGAAGAGGTCGAGTGGCATCGCGTGCGGATGTTCTGCCGCCGGCAGTCGCTCGACGAGGGCACCGCCGAACGCCTGCTCCAACGCATGGCCGGCCGGCGGGTCGTCGTGGTGGGCGACATCGTGGTGGACCGCTACGTGTTCTGTGACGCCATCGACGTGGCCAGCGAGTCGCCGATGCTCTCGCTGAACAAGCTGGACGAGCAGCACTACGTGGGCGGGGCGGCCGTGGTGGCCCGGCACATTGCCGCGCTGGGGGGCGTGCCCCTGCTGATCAGCGCGGTGGGCCAGGACGCGCTGAGCGACGTTGTTCGCGGCGAGCTGGTGGGCGAGGACATCGACACGGTGCTGTTCGAGTCTCGCCAGTCCCTGGTGGAGAAGACGCGCTACCTCGCCGACGACAATAAGCTCTTCAAGGTGGAGGAGGGAAAGTCCGAGCCGTTGGATTCCGTCTCGATCCGGCGAGCGGCCAAGACGATCATCGAGCGCGGCGTGGACGCGGACGCCGTCATCCTGTGCGACTTCGGATACGGCATGATCACGCCGGCGTTGCTCGATGCGGCGATGCCGCCGCTCCGCAAGGGCGATCCGATCCTCACGGGCGACGTCAGCGGCGTGCGGTCGGACCTGCTGGCCATGCACGACTTCGACCTGCTGTGCCCCACCGAGCGCGAGCTGCGCGCGTCGATGCACGACTTCGACAGCGGGCTGAACCAGGTCGCCTATACCGTCATGCAGAAGACGCGGACGCGACACCTGTGCGTGACGCTCGGCAAGGACGGGCTCGTGCTGTTCGACCGCCAGAGCCAAGACCCGAACTCTCCCCAGTGGGCGGCACGTCTCCGGAGCGAGCACCTGCCGAGCCTCGCGCTGCAGATGGTCGACCGGCTCGGTTGCGGCGACGCCCTGACGGCCACCACGACGCTCGCGATGGCCGCCGGCGGACGGCTGCCGCAGGCCGCCTTCCTGGGCATCGGCGCGGCGGCCATCGAGCTGGCCAGCCTCGGCAACGTTCCGGTGGGGGCCGCAGCCCTGCGGCGATGGCTGAAGTCGCGAACCGAAATCGCCGCCAAGCCTCGATTCGAGTTCGAACTCTCCCCCCGAGGATAGCACAGAGGATCCATGTGTCGCGGCCGCCTGCGGGGCATAAGGGACTTCCCCACCATGGCACACGCCAATGTGTCTTCGCCGCCGGGCGGGCGGTGAGTCTCGTCAAACGATAGGTGCCGTCAGAACGTCAAACCGATGCTGAACTGGAAGATCTGCGTGTCGTCCTCGTCTTCCTTGCTGATGGGAACGGAGAAGTCGAAGGCCATCGGGACCGGCCCGAACATCTCGACCACGACGCGGGCCCCCAGGCCGAGCGACATCCGCCAGCTCGTGATGCCGAAGTCCTCCTCCACCGTGCCCATGTCGGTGAAGGCCACGCCGCGCAGGATCTTGCCGTAGATGGGGAAGTTGACCTCGGCCCCGCCGACGAGCATGAAGTCGCCGCCGACGCGGTCGTCGTGGATGCCCGCCCGCGGGCTGATGCCGCGGAACTCGAAGCCGCGGACCGATCCGATACCGCCGCCGTGGAAGCGTTCGAAGACGGGCGCGTCGCCGAAGATCTGACCCATCTTGCCGTGGAGGGTTAAGACGGTCTTTCGGTCGAGCACGTCGGTGTGGAGCGTTCGGTGCCAGGCATGCCGCATGGTCAGCCGGCCGAAGTCGTAGTCGCCGCCGAGCGCGCCCGCTTGCTCGTACGAGACCAGGAACCGACTCCCGCGGGTGGGCAGGAAGCGGCTGTCGGTCGTGTCGCGGACCAACGTGCCCTTGACGGTCGTCAGCATGGAATCGCCTTCCATGGCGCGGATCTCGCGGGCGTCGTCGAAGTCGGTGTCGTCGATCGTGACGCCCTCCACCCGCAGGGCGACCTCGCCCGCCCAGCCGCGGAGCGGACCGCGCTGGAAGCGATGCCCGAAGCTTGTCTGCTCGCCGATGCGACGTTCGGTGTAGGCGTCGCGACCGCGGGTGAACAGGTAGAAGCCCTGCCCGAAGCTCACGGGCTGATCGAGCAGATAGGGCTCGCGGAAATCCAACCGGAGGCGGGTCAACTCCGTGCCCGGCTCGAACTGGAACCGCATGATCTGCCCGGCGCCTTTGAAGGCCCGGCCACGGAAGAACTCGCTCCCGGATCGGGGCCAATCGAAGAGGTCGAAGTTGCGGTTCTCGACCGAGAGGTTGCCCACCACGCCGCTGTTGCTCGTGACGCCCACGCCGACCATGAAGAGCGTCGTCTCGGTCTCGCTGACCTGCACCAGCACGTCGCGGACGTTCTCGGCGTCACCGACGGGCTTGATCGAGGCGTCGTTGAACAGCCGGGTCTCGCGAAGACGCCGCTCCGCGGCCTCGGCCTTGACGGTGCTGTACAGCTCCTCCGGGTAGAACCGCAGCTCACGGCGGACGACCTTATCCTGGGTGCGCTCGTTGCCCCGGACGACGATGCGGCCGATCGTGTACTGGTTGCCCTCTTCGATCTTCAGCGTCAGGTCGATCTGGCCGGGGTTGTCCGAGTAGACCCATTCGGGCGTGCACTTGGCGTAGATGTAGCCGATCCGCCCGTACTGCTCTTCGATGTACTCGACGTCCGCCTCGATCCATTCCTTGATGTAGTTGGTTCCGGGCTGAATCCGGAGCGGGAGGAGGACGGCGTCGTCATCGAAGACGGTGTTGCCCTCGACGCGGATCGTCTTGACCGAGTAGCGGACGCCCTCGTCGATCACGAAGATGAGCGTCAGATCGCGTCGGTCCTCGCTGGTCTCCAGGCGGTAGGAGACGCGGGCGTCGAGGAATCCCTCCCCACGGTAGAAGGCCTCGAGGTCCGCGCAGTCGCGCTCGGCGCGGTCCTCGTCGAACTCTCCCGTGCGGAAGATCCAGATGTATCGCTTGGTCTTGATCTTGTCCTTCAGCCGGCGGCGGGGGAAGCTCTCGTTCCCTTCGAAGAGGATCTTACGGACGCGGACACGCGGTCCTTCGGTGATCTCGTAGATGACGCGCCGTTCCTCCCCGAGCGCCTTTTGATCGACCTTGACGGTGACGTAGTAGTAGCCCGCCTCCTTGTACCGCCTCTCGATGTTGTCGCGTCCCTGGTTGACGGCGAAGCGGTCGAGCGGGCTGCCGGGGGCGAGCTCCACGTCCTGGTGGAGGTCCTTGTCCTTGAACTTCTGGTTGCCGACGAACTCGACGCTTTCGACCTCGGGTTTCTCGGTCAGGTGAAAGGTGACGACGACGCCGTCCGCCTCCAGCCGGCGCGTGGCGTAGACGTTGGCGAACTTGCCGGTCTCGAGCAGGGCACGCACGTCCTTCTGGACGGTCGCGCTGTCGTACGGATCGCCCGCCTTGCTCCGCACGATCGACTTGACGAAATCGAGCGGAAGCAGCGCCGCCCCTTCCATCAAGACCTCCTTGATGGGTTTGCCTTCTTCGGGGGACGTGGGGGGCTTATCGGGAGATTTCGGCTGCGCTTCGGCGATGGCGGGGGTCCCCGTCGGCGCAGTCGTAGCGGCGGCGCCGAGCACGGGCTCGGGACCCACGCCGATGACCCCGATACCGAGGGCGATCAGCAGAAAACCGACGGGCTGGCCGGCCCGCCGAGCACGGAGAATCTGTCCATACACCCCTATCAGCCTTTCCCATTCGAGCGAGGGATTGCAGGCCTAACCGCGCCAGCAGCGAACCGCTATGATACACAAACCGAAGGGCTTGTCGAGTGCCGAATCGAGAAAATCACAAGGGGATGGAGCCCTCGGATCCGTCGGAACCCCCAAAGGGACCCGTAGAACGTTAGAACGGCGGATCATCCGGTCCGGCCGGGATGTAGTCGCTGACGTCCGCGGGCATTGGCTCGGCTTGGCTGGAGAGGTTCGTGAACCGCGTCAGGCGCGAATCCCAATGGATCTTGATCACGCCGGTGGGGCCGTTCCGCTGCTTGGCCACGATGACCTCGGCCGTATTGTCGGGCACGAAGTCCGGTTGGTTCTGGCGGAAGTAGTCCTCGCGGTGCAGCAGGAGGATGACGTCGGCATCCTGCTCGATCGCGCCGGATTCCCGCAGGTCGCTCATTCGTGGCCGATGCCCCTCGCGTCCCTCCGCCTGACGGTTCAGCTGGGCGATCACCACGACGGGCACGTTCAGCTCTCGACCGAGGGCCTTGAGCGCCCGGCTGATCTCGGCCACCTCCTGCTGGCGGCTGTCGATCCGCTTGGCGATGTGCATGAGCTGGAGGTAGTCGATGAAGATGGCGCCCAGCTTCTGTTTGAGGTGCAGCCTGCGGGCGCGGCTGCGGAGCTCGAGCGGCGTCATGCCGGGCGTGTCGTCGATGATCAGGGGGGCGTGCTCCAGCTCGCCGCACACCATGCCCAGGTGCTGGACGTCGTCCTCGCTGATGCGTCGCTTGCGGAAGCGTTGGGAGTCAATGCCCGCCCGGCCGCAGAGAATGCGCTGGGCGACCTGCTGGGCGCTCTGCTCCATCGAGAAGAACGCCACCGGCTTCTCCTCGTTGACGGCGATATGTTCGCCGATGTTCAGTCCGAGCGCGGTCTTGCCCATGGACGGGCGGGCGGCTACCACGATCATCTCTCCGTCCTGAAGACCGCTGGTCAGCTCGTCAAGCTCGTAGAAGCCGGTGGGCAGCCCGCTGACGTAATCCTCGTCGCGGATGCTGATGCTGTCGTAAATCTCCTTGAGCAGGTCCTTGAGGTGGTCGGCCTGGCCGGAGATCCGCTGGCCGGCGACGTCGAAGATGACCTGCTCGGCCTTGTCCAGGATGTTTCGCGCATCTTCGGTCTGCCCGTAGGCCATCTCCATCAACTCGCCGCTGGCGCGGATCAAGTCGCGGAGCAGGGCCTTATCGCGGACGACGCGGGCGTAGTACTCGGCGTTCGCGGCGGAGGGGACGGATTCGACGAGGCGGACGACGTACTCGACGCCTCCGATCTCCTCCAACAGGCCGCGCTGCTGCAGCTCTTGGCGGAGGCTGACCGCGTCGATCGGCTTCCGCGCATCGTACATGTGTGCCAGGATCTCGTAGAGCTGGCGATGGTCGTTGCGGTAGAAGCGTTCCTTGCCGTTGGGCCCCAGGACCTGGAGCACGTCGGCCATGATCTCACTCTCGAGCAAGATCGAGCCGAGCAAGGACATCTCGGCGTCGAGGCTCTGGGGCGGAACGCGCTGAAGCTGATCAGGATTCGGACTCGTCGTCGTCGGATTCGGTCCCTCCATGGCCTGCTACCTCCTCCTGCATTTCCTCCGACTCGTCTTCGCCGGTTTCCTCGGCGACCTCCGCTTCGTGTTCGCTGAGGAACTCCTCGCTCGCGCGCTCCCGCACGACCCAGACCTTGACCTCGGTGGAGAGGTCGTCGGCCAGCACCACGGGCACCATGACGGTGTCCAGCTGGCGGATAGGGTCGTGGAGATGGATTTGCGCGGTATCGATCTCGTGGCCTTCCTCTCGGAGGGCGGCGGCGATCTCGCGCGGGCCGACCGAACCGTAGAGGTGGCCCTCTTCGTTGGCGGCCGCGGCGATCGTCACCTCGATGTTCGAGAGGGATTCGAGATGTGCCTCCAAGGCCTTTCGCCGTTCGGCGCGCAGGGCGGCGGCACGCTGTTTCTCTTCCTCGATGGCCTTCAGGTTGGCCTCCGTCGGTTCCACGCCGATGTGGTGCGGCACGAGGTAGTTTCGCGCGTAGCCGTCGGAGACCTCCACGACGTCGCCCACATGTCCCAGCTTGGGCACGTCGCGACGGAGCAAGAGCTTCTTCATGATACGTCACTCCCCAAACCCGAGCCGTCCGGTCGGCCGGACGGTGATACCGACGATCGCGGAAACGCAAGCGGCGTCGACCCGGGCGCGTTTGGTTCTTCGGTGTGCGCCCCGACGTTGGATCGGGGCTTCCCGGTCGCGGCTAGCCTTCGTACGGCAGCAGCCCGATGTAGCGGGCTCGCTTAATCGCCCGCTGCGCGCTGCGTTGATGGAAGGCGCAGTTGCCGCTTCGCTTGCGCGAGAAGACCTTCCCTCGGCCGCTGAGCAACTTCTGCAACGACTGGATATCCTTATAATCGATCTGGTCAATCTTCTCACGGCAAAACCGGCAGCTATCTTGATCCCGCCACCGTCTTCCGCCTTTTCGTTTCGCCATTGCCATGGAGCTGCTTCCTCACAATCTCTTGTTATGCTGTCTCTTGCGACGTTTCCTCTTCCCATCCAACCGCCGGCTTCCGGCACACCGAACCGTTCGACATCCCAGCGGCTAGAAGGGGATGTCGTCGTCCGACGGCGGCGGGGGCGAGTCGTCGTAGCTGGGCGCCGGCTGCTGATCCGACTGGGTGCGCTGGCCTCCTTCGCTCGAGCGCGACCCGCCGCCGTCGCCGCCCCTTCCGCCGACGAACTGAAATCGCTCCACCACGACGGTGAGCCGGCTTCGCTTCTGTCCTTCCGGCGTTTCCCACTGGTTGAGCTTCAGCCGCCCCTCGACGAGCACCGGGCGTCCCTTGCTCATGTACTGGTTGAAGGTCTCCGCCTGCCGCCCGAACACCGAGCAATCCACGAAGCACGTCTCCTCGCGGTCCTGGCCGTCCTGGCTCCGCCAGCGCCGGTTCATGGCCATGCCGAACTCGGTGACGGCCGTGTTGTTGGGTGTGTACGACAACTGCGGGTCACGTGTCAGGTTGCCCAGGAGGATTACCCGATTGTACGTTGCCATCGTTGTCTCCCTTTCGCTCTCGTGTTCGTGCGGTCAACGCGGGCCCGATCCCGCGTCGTGTCGCGGGCCCGATCCACGCCCTCTTTTCGTCGATGACGTACGGGACGCAAGGTGCGCGATTATGCCTCGGACCGCGCTTCGTCGTCCGGTTTCGCTTCGGCGTTTTCCGCCGTCTCGGCGGTTGCCTCACTTGCCTTGGCATCCGCCTTGCCCTCCGAGGCCTCTTCCGTCGACGCCTCCTGCGATTGGCTTTCCGTTTCGGCCTGGGCGGGCTCCTTGGGTGCTGCGGCTTCCGTGGATTCCTGCGCCTTGGCGGACTCCTCCGCTTCGGACTCGGTCTTCTTCTCCGCCTCGGCCTTGAGGAAGGCGGATTGCTCGGCGGCTTCGGTCTTGAAGGCCTCGAGCTTTTCGTCCGTCATGTCCGAGCGGACAATGAGTAGCCGTAGGATGGTCTCGGAGAGCCGTGCGTCGCGCTCGATCCCGGCGATGCTGCCCGGCGGGGCCTTGAAGTACGTCAGCGCGTAGCACCCGCGTTTTCGGTGGTTGATCTCGTACGCCAGCCTCCGCTCATCCCATTTGCGCGTACCGATGAGCTGTGCGCTCGCCCGTTCCATGATCCGCTCGATCTCGGCTTCGACGGTGTCCCAACGACTGGCCGCGGACGAATCAAACAGGAACATTCCTTCGTAGGTCTTCAAATTCAACGCGACGTCTCCTCAGATCGGGTTTCGGATTCGTCTGCCCGGCGCCGTTCGGGAGCCTTCGCACGGCGCTTCGGGCGGTCTGATCCGTTAAACCGGTTCATGGCGTCTTCCACGCCTTCACGGATCCAACACATCACGGCGTCGGCCGCCGTAGCGACGGCCTCAGCCAACTGCGATTCCTCTTGCTCGTCGGCCCGGCTGAGGACGTGCCGGACGGTCTGGTCCTTTCCCGTCTTGCCGATGCCGATGCGTATGCGGGCGATCTGGTCGGTGCCCAGGCGACGCAGGATGTCGCCCAGACCCCTGTGGCCGCCCGCCGAACCACCGGCCCGAACACGAACGCGGCCGACGGGCAGATCCAGGTCGTCCAGAACAACCATCAGGTCCTCCGACGGCAGCTTGTAGAACTGCCGAATCGCCAGGACCGATTCCCCACTGGCGTTCATAAAGGTCGTCGGCTTCAGCAGCAGGACGTCGTGCCCGGCGTACGTCGCGCTGCCGATCAGGCCGTTGAACTTCTGCTGCGTGATCGAAACGCCCCATCGATCCGCCAGCAGGTCGACGGCCTGATAGCCGAGGTTATGCCGGGTCTTGGCGTACCGACGACCCGGATTGCCCAACCCGACGACAAGCTTCATGACAGTTCCGTCATCTCGGCCCGTGGTTTCGGTCCACGTTCGAACGGTCGATGGCGACGCCCCGATGGACGGTCTCCGTCTCCCGGTCGATGCAAACGTCTACTCCTCGGATTCGGCGGGGGCTTCGCCTGCCTCGCCCTCCTCTTCGGCCTTGCCGATGACCTCCGGCTCGGCGCCTTCCTCGACAGCCTCTTCCTCTTCGACCTCTTCCTCGGTGATGTACCGGAGGACGACGACGGCTTCGTCCGCGTCGTCGACGGCCTCCACGCCTTCCGGCAAGTCCAGATCCCGAACGTAGAGCGTGTCGTTGACCTTCATATGGTGGATGCCGAGTCGGATCTCCTCGGGAATGGCCGTGACCTTGCAGCGGACCGCGAGTTCCGTCAGCACCTGATCGACGACGCCGCCTTCCCTTGCTCCTTCGGGCGTGCCGCGTAGCGTGATGGGCACGCTGACTTCGACGACCTCGTGGACGTTCACGCGGGCGAGATCGACATGGATCGGCGTCGTGCCGAGGTAGTCGTACTGCACGTCCTTGATCAGGTACTGGCCTTCCTTGCCGTCCAGCTCGATCTTCAGCAGGTGCGATCCGTGATCGAGGGCGACCTCAACAGCGTGGCTTGGCAGGGCGATCGCCACCGGCGCCTCTCCGTGGCCGTACACGATAGCCGGCATCTGTTCTTTGGCCCGCAATCGTCGCGCATAGCGCGTGCCGGTCTTCTCTCGCTGGCTCGCTACGATCTTCTCCGCATCCATCTCGTCTTCTCCTTACGTCGTCCGCGCGGGTCTTCTGCGCGGTCGGGGTTCCTATTTCAAGAACAAGCTGCTGATCGACTCGTCCCGGTGAATCCGTCGGATGGCCTCGCCCAGAAGTTCCGAGACCGTCAGGACCTCGATCGGTTTACCGCCGAAGTTGGTCTTGTTGCCCAGGGGGATCGTGTCGGCGACCACCATGCCGTCGACCGGCGCCGAGCTCAGACGTTCCATCGCCGGTCCGCACAGCACCGGATGCGTCGCGCCGACGATCACGCTTTTCGCGCCGAACCCGCGCACCAGCCGGGCTGCTTCGCAGATCGTCCCCGCCGTGGCCACCATGTCGTCGACCATGAGCACGGTCTTGTTGCGGACGTCGCCGATGATGTTCTGTACGATCGCCTCGCTGCCGGAGACCCGGCGCTTGTCGATGATGGCGATGTCGCCCTCCAGGTGCTGGGCGTAGATCCGAGCCCGCTTGACGTTTCCGACGTCGGGACTGACGAGGACGACCTCGTCGTCGATGGTGCGCTGGAAGTGGCTGGAGAACACCGGCTCGGCCAGCAAGTGGTCCACCGGGATGTCGAAGAAGCCTTGGATCTGGGCGGCGTGCAGGTCGATCGTCAGGAGCCGATGCGCGCCGGCCTGGGTGATCAGGTTCGCCGCGAGCTTCGCGCTGATGGGCACGCGGCCCTCGTCCTTGCGATCTTGTCGGGCGTAGCCGAAATACGGGATGACGGCCGTGATGCGTCGCGCCGAGGCGCGTCGCAGGCAATCGATGAAGATCAGCAGCTCCATCATGTTGCGATTGACGGGATGGCAGGTGCTTTGAATGAGGAAGACGTCCCGCCCTCGCACGTCGTCGTCGAGCTTGACGATGATCTCGCCGTCGGGGAATTGGTCGATTCGCGCGCGGCCCAGGCTCGTGCCCAGATAGCGGGCAATCTTCTCAGCGAGCTGCGGATTGCTCGACCCCCCAAAGATCTTCAGGCCGTTCATGCGCGACCTCGCTTTCGGACCCTGCGGGCGTTCGGCCCCCGCGACACAGTAGACAACAGAGACTACCCGGCCTGGACTCGAACCAGGAATGGAGGCACCAAAAGCCCCTGTGTTACCAATTACACCACCGGGTAGGCGCAACTTTTCCTTGAGCTGCCGAAACGTTCGTATGCTTGCTCGCGGTTAAGCTGGGCCGGCCCTGAGGCTTGAGTTGGTGTACGCGAGTTCCAACCCATTGCCGGACATCGGCTCGAACGGGACTTGACCCGTTCTTCGCCGCCTCCGACGGCCCCGGTGGGACGGCTGGGGCTGGGCCATTTGCCCAGCGGCATTGCTAGCGTATCCTGGTAGGACGTGCTATGTCAACCCCGCCCGTCGGCGACGGTGGGCCTGCGGGTGCATCAAAGGGATCGTTGCAGGGATGCCGTGTAGGGCGCGAACTGCCCGAGCCGCGAGATTCCTCTCGCGCGGTCCATCTCCGCGCAGCATGAATGCTGCGGCTCGGGCAAGGGATACGCAGCATGTGCACGGGGGTGCTCGTGCAACCGAAATCGAGATGCACCCGTGGGCTTGGCTTCGGGCTTCCGCCCCAAGCTCGGTTGACGCGTTCGCCCTGCCTGGTACGCTGGCGGTATCATTGTAGGCAACCTTCCTTCGATTCTCGCGAGCCAAACGAAACCGAACCGGAGTCTCGATCATGTCCAACCCCAAAGCCGATCGCAGCGACTGTCGTATCACGCGGCCCCTCGTCCGCCTGCTCTGCCTGTCCGCCGTGGGGGTCTTGGCGGTGTCCTCGTCCTGTCTGGCCGACGGCGCGAAGCAGATGGCCCCCAAGGGAGGCCTGTTCATACACGTGGGGTGTGGCGACGGCCGACATACGGTTGCGCTGGCCGAGAACCCGAGCTGTCTCGTGCACGGCCTGGATACCGACGCGGCCGAGGTCGCCAAGGCCAGGGAGCTCATCCGGTCCAAGGGACTCTACGGCCGGGTGTCGGTGGAGCACTGGTCGGGCCCGCATCTGCCGTATGCGGACAATCTCGTGAACTTCATGGTCGTCGAGGAGTCGTCGGAAGAGTTGTCTCGGGAAGAGATCCTCCGCGTCCTCGCGCCGAAGGGGACGGCCTTCTTGCTGGAGGGCGACACACCGACCAAGATCGTCAAGCCATGGCCCGAGGCCATGGACGACTGGACCCACTATCTCCACGACGCCGGCAACAATGCAGTGGCCGACGATTCTCTCGTCGGTCCGCCCAAGCACCTGCAGTGGGTCTGCGGACCGAAGTACGCCCGGAGCCACGAGATCGACACGACCGTCTCCGCGCTCGTGTCGGCCGCCGGAAGGCTCTTCTACATCTTGGACGAGGGGCTCACCGGCATCACCGATCCCCGCCTGCCCCAGCAATGGGCCCTTGTCGCACGCGATGCCTTCAACGGTGTGCGGCTCTGGAAGCGGCCGCTTCCGGACTGGGGATGGCCTAAGTGGAAGAAGGAGCAGCTCGAGGGCAAGGACTGGACGACGCTCCGCGGGCAGCGAACGCGGTCGCCACTCGTGATTCCGCGACGATTGGTGTCCGACGGCCAGCGCGTGTACGTCACGCTCGGCTTCGACGCCCGGCTGAGTATCCTCGACGCCGAAACGGGGAAGACGCTTCGCACGGTCGAGGGCACCGACCACACGGACGAGATCCTTTTCTTCAACGGGACGGTTCTGCTTTGCCTCCGTGAGGATCCCGACGCGAGTGGCAAGCGGCGCGGCGGTACGGGCACGCCGGACGTGCTGGCACGGGTGGATCCGACGATGGGCAGAATCCTCTGGAAGAAGCAGGCCGGCCGCGTCCTCCCGCTGACGCTGGCGGCCGAGGAGGGTCGCGTCTTCTGCCACGACGGCCAGGCGGTCGTTGCCCGCGACGTGCGAAACGGCGAGGAGCTGTGGCGTGCCCCGAAGAAGGCGGGGGGTGCGGGGATGTGGCGGACGAACTGCACGCTGGTTGCCCACAAGGATCTTGTGTTCTGTTTCGCCGCGGGCGAGCTTGTGGCGATCGACGCCGCCGAGGGAAAGGTCCTTTGGAAGGCCAAAGGCCGCGGCGGTCCGGCACCGTCGAACCCGCCCGATCTCTTCGTCGCCGACGGCCGCGTCTGGTTCGGCGGCCCGGAAGGCAAACACAAGAAGGACAGCACCCGGGTCCTCAAGTCGGGTCTCGATCCACGTACCGGCGAGGTCAAGCGGGTCGTGGACGTGCCCAACCTGATCAGTCCCCTCCATCACTTCCGCTGCTACCGCAGCAAAGCGACGGAGCGCTACCTGCTCTGGACGAAGCGCGGCGTCGAGTTCATCGACGTCAAGGGCGACGACCACATGCGACACGATTGGATCCGGGCCGCCTGCAAATACGGTTTCATGCCCGCCAACGGTTCGATCTACATCCCATCAAACCAGTGCTTCTGCTACCCGGGCGTCCGGCTGACGGGATTCAGCAGCCTGACGGCCCGGCGCAAGATCCCCGGGGGCAGCGCGAATCCAAACCGATTGGAGGAGGGCCCTGCCTTCGGCAGGATCAAGGCCGTGACGACGCAGACCGAGGCCGCGTGGCCGACGTATCGGCACGATGCCAAGCGCAGCGGCTCGACCGACTGCGCGGTACCGCCGGAGGTCAAGCCCGTCTGGCAGGCGAAGCTCGGCGGCAAGCTCACCCAGCCCGTGGCGATGAACGGGAAGCTGCTCGTCGCGTCGGTGGACGAGCATTGCGTGATCTGTCTGGATTCGTCCGACGGAAAGATCCTCTGGCGGTACACGGCCGGAGGTCGCGTCGATTCGCCGCCGACGATCTGCGGCGAGGCGGTGCTCTTCGGATCGGCCGACGGATGGGTCTACTGCCTCCGCGCCGAGGACGGGAAGCTTGCGTGGCGGTTCCGCGCCGCGCCGACGGACTGTCGGATCGTCTCGTACGGCCGGCTCGAGTCCGCCTGGCCTGTGCATGGCTCCGTGCTCCTCAAAGACGGTGTGGCGTACTGTGCGGCCGGGCGCTCAAGCTTCCTCGATGGTGGGATCCACCTGTACGGCCTCGATCCGAAGACGGGGAAGGTTTTGCACAAAGGGCACGTCGAAGGACCGTATCCGGACGTGCAGAAGGACGTAG
>CAZKCX010000019.1:1257-22222 GCA_964550865.1 uncultured Planctomycetales bacterium | reverse complement strand
ATTGGCATGGATTCCTCCCCCCAGATCGCCCGTGGAGTTGTCGACGATCCGGCAATCCGTGATCGTCGTATGGCCGGCGCAGTAGACACCCCCGCCACCACCCCACGTAGCATTACCGTTCACGGCGTAGTTCCCGGCAATCCGGCAGTTCGTAACGGTGGTATCCCCCTCGCAATGGATTCCGCCACCGTACCCCGCCTCGTTCGTGTAACCGTTTGTGGCATCATTGTTCACCACATTGCAGTCCATGATCAACGTGTTGCCTGAGCAGAAGATTCCGCCGCCGAGGCCCGTGGCAACATACTCGTACCCGGTGGCAACGTTCTCTGTAAGGCTACAGGCCACGATGGTCCCTTGCCCTTCACAGTAGACGCCCGCCCCGCGACCTCGTCCAATGCCCTCACCCCCTTCGACGACGTTTCCGCTAATCGTGCAGGCGTTGAGGTGCAAGCAACCGCCGACACTGCAGACTCCCCCACCGTAGGAGTCCAGCCAACCTGCCGTTCGAGCTAGATTGTCAGTGATGGTGCACTTGGTGATCGTCGGGCTCGAATTGTCGCAGAAGATCCCCCCGCCGGCGGATACGATCTCTCCTTCTACCTCCTCGTCGGGTGCGTATCCCCCCGTGATGGTCAGGCCGGAGAGAAGGGAGTCAGGGGTCTCGCCACAGTGGAACCTGAAGCCGCGGTGCGGCTCCGCCTCGGTTCCCTGGCAGTCGATTACCACCATGTTCGGGTAATTCGGGAATTCGCTGCGAACTGTGATCGCCTTCCCACAGAAGTCCAGGTCGCGATTGCCGCAGCCGGTGTACGTCCCCGGTGCGATCACCACGTGGTCGCCTTCCTCGGCCGCGTCAATGCCAGCTTGAATCGTCGGCCAATCGCACGGCACGTGAAGCTCGGCAGCGACCGTCACCGACACCATACCCACAAAGGACAGGACAGAAACAACGAGCGTGATCTTGCCGTACATGGCTAGCCTTACCTGCTTCTCTGTCGAAGGTGCAATGCCTTAGGACCCTCGATCCCCTGCCATGCCTTTGCGATCACCGACTGCGTACGTCCAACTCGTACGTCCGGCCTTCGCACACCCGCCGAAGGCCGCTTCAACACCTCCTGCCCTCCTCTAAGGCTTCTTCAACCCTTCCACCGCTCCTCCTGAAGACGCGGCCTGCATACGTAGTGCTTGGCCGAGCGAGGCGTGCCGGCGGGTCTATGCACGCGTTACACGTTTGCTTCCCAAGTGGGAGACATCCTAGCGAGCATGGTCGCCCGGTCAAGGAAAAAGGACTCTTCACACACCAATTCACGCTCGCGCACTTGTCGACCTAATGCCGCTCGTATCCCGGGGAAGACCAAACCCCGCTGCATAGGCGGGGAGTCTCCGGTTCGCTACCTGGTTGGTGCAGTTCACGATAGATATGCGCGTTGCTCATCCTGTCCACGCACTGAGTCGCGTGAACGCTGGTGACCTTCGTGGTTGCCCGGGAAATCAGTAGGCGTACAGATTGCCGTACGGTCGGCTGCTGAAAGGCGTGAGCTTCCAGAACTCCTCTCGCTTGCACTGCGTCGGGTCGACACCGAAGACGGTGCCGAAATCGGCGATCTCGCGGCTGACGGTCGCCCAATCCTCGTCGGTAGGCTCGCTCACGCCGACCTCGGCCCCTAACCGATAGTCCTCCGGCCTGTCGCCGCGGAGGTAGATCGCCCCGCCGTGCATGCCCGTGCCGATGAAGTCGCCGACAGGTAGGCTTCGATCCGTGTCGAGACCGAGGACGATGAGCACGCCGCCGGCCATGTACTCGCCCAGGTAGTCGCCGGCCGTCTCACCGATCACGAGCACGGGGTATCGGTCCTGAAATGCCTTCATGTGGATGCCGCAGCGATAGCCGGCGTAGCCGCGGACGAAGATCTTCCCGCCGCGCATGGAGTGCCCAAGGATGTCGCCGGAATCGCCATGGATGATCACCCGCCCGGCGTTCATCGTGTTCCCGACGCCGTCCTGGACGTTCCCGCGTACGATCAGCTCCGCGCCGTTCATGAACGCGGCCAGGTCGTTCCCGGGAACGCCGTGGATCGTGATCGTGATCCGATCGTTCAACCCCGCGCCGATGTAGCGTTGGCCGTTGACGTTTGCGAGATCAAAGTTCGTCACGCCGCGCTGAATCTCCTGATGGATGCGCTCGTTCAGCTCGCGATAGTGCAGGCCCTTTGCATCAATCCGAACGCTTATCGCATCCCCCGCGCACCCCGCAGCCTCGCCAACACCCGCGCCGGCTTGTTCGTCCGTCTCTGTCGTCATGTGAACTCCCGAATCCCTCAACGTGTGGCTCGACGCTTCTACATGGAGATCGCCGCGCCGGAGACGACGTGCTTCCGATACTCACTCGGCAGCGAGATCAGACCGAAATCCTGCTTCAGCAGGTTGTCCTTGAATTCGGCCACACTCACCTTGTTCTTGATCAAGCCGGTGATGATGCCGGCACGGTCGATCTGTCCCACGAAGATCCCGCCCACGATCCGGTCACCCTTCAAGACGATCTTCCGGTAGACCATCTCCTCCTCATCGCACGTGCTGAGGACCTCGAACCCCTCGCCGTCGGCCAACGTGTTCCCGACCGAGATCGTCTTCAGCCCACACAGGTCGACGGAATTCATCGGCAACCCGCCTTCGTACTTGCGCTGCTTACCGGCCATGTTCACGCCGCCGATGAAGCCCTGACGATAGGCCGTGGGGAAGATCGGGATCGGGCGTTTCGTTCCTGTCAGCATATCGTAGGCCTGCGCGACGTCCCCACTCGCGTAGATTCCCTCGGTGTTCGTACGCAGATAGTCATCCACGACAATCCCTCGGTCGATGTGGATGCTCGTGTCGGCGACGAGGCGAGTATTCGGAAAGACACCGACGGCGACGATGACCATGTCGCACTTCACCTCAGCGCCATCGCTCAGCAGAGCGCCGCTGACCTTACCCCCGATCTGACGGATCTCCTCGGCGGTCGTGTTACACCGAACCTCAACCCCCGAGCGCTCGAGGGCCGCCGTCGCCATCCTCGATGCGGTATCGTCGAAGGTCACACTCAAGATGCGGTCGGCCAGCTCGACGACGGTCGGCTTGATTCCCAGCTCGACGAGGGCCTCCACCGACTTCAGGCCGATCAGCCCTCCCCCGATCACGAGGGCCCGCTCGACATTGTTCTCGTCCACGTATTGCTGGATGCGATTGGCATCGTCCCACGTCGTGAAGGTGAACACACCCTCGGCCTCGGTACCGGACAGGTCGCGAGGGACGATGGGGGTCCCGCCCACGGCGATCATGAGCTTATCGAACGGGACGCGGCCACCCTCGGCGGTCTCGACCTCGCGGCGGTCCGGATCGACCTTGGCGATCGCCACGCCGAGGTGCGCCTCGACCCCGTTGGTCTCGTAGAAGTCCGCCGGCCGATAGGGCATGCGCGTCTCGTCCACCTTCTTGCCGAGTAGGTACGAGATAAGGGGGCGGGAGTACGTGTGGTACGCCTCCTTGGCGAACAACCGAATCGGCCCGTCCGGATCGACCTCGCGGATCCCCGCGATCGTGCCGATGGCCGCAACCGAGTTCCCGATGATCGTGTAGGGTACGCTATCCATCGTCCTTCCCGCCGTTCTCCTCTTCGATCACCACGATGGCCTCGTTCGGGCAGTTCGCCACGCAGACGGGCTCTTCCTCACCCATGCAGAGGTCGCATTTGGAGGCGACGTGGTGCTCCTCCCCACAGCGGACTGCGCCCACGGGGCAGACCATCACGCACATCCAGCACCCGACGCACTTGTCCTGATCGCAGATGACCGCTCCCGTCTCCGGGTCGCGATGCATCGCGCCCGTCATGCACGCCTCGATACATACCGCCTCGTCGCAGTGCCGGCACTGAATCGCGAACGACGCGTGGCCGGACTGCTCCACCTTGACGGCGGGGATGATCTTGTCCTTCTCCGTGCGGAAGACCTTGATCAGCTTCTTCGATTTCGAGTGCTTGACCAGGCAGTGGATCTCGCACAGGCGGCACCCGAGACAGAACTCCTCTTTCGCGATGATACGCTTCATGGCGATTACTCCCCGGCCGCCTTGATATCGAGCACCTTCAATTCCCGATCCGTCAGCCCGACGCCCCGGAGATGCTCGCGGTTGCCCCGCAGGCTCTCGACGGCGTTGATGCCCATGCCGCCCATCATCTCCTTGATCTCGTGGCCCCAGCCGGTGAGCAGGTTGACGAGCCGCCGCGTGGCGATGTCGGGATTCAGACGTTTGGTCAGGATGGAGTCTTGCGTCGCAATGCCCCAGTTGCACTTGCCCGTGTAGCACTTTTGGCAGAGGTGACAGCCCATCGACACCAGCGCGGCCGTCCCGATGTACACGGCGTCCGCACCGAGCGCGATGGCCTTGACCACGTCGGCGCTGCAACGGAATCCACCCGCGACAACGACCGACGCCTGGTTCCGAATGCCTTCCTCGCGGAGGCGCGTGTCGACCGCGGCCAGGGCGAACTCGATGGGGATGCCCACGTTGTTGCGGATCATGGTCGGGGCGGCGCCCGTCCCTCCGCGGTAGCCGTCGATGGCGACGATGTCGGCGCCCGCCCGCACGATGCCGCTGGCGATGGCCGCGACGTTGTGCACCGCGGCGATCTTGACGGATACGGGCTTCTCGTATCGCGTAGCCTCCTTCAGCGCGTAGATGAGCTGGCGGAGGTCCTCGATCGAGTAGATGTCATGGTGCGGCGCCGGGGAGATCGCGTCGGTGCCCTCGGGGATCATCCGCGTGGAGCTGATCGCGCCGTCGACCTTCTCGCCCGGAAGGTGTCCGCCGATTCCGGGCTTGGCGCCCTGACCGATCTTGATCTCGACCGCCGCCGCGGCGTTGAGGTAGTCGATGTCCACGCCGAACCGGCCGGAGGCGACCTGCACGATCATGTTGCTGCCGTACGGTCGGATGTCCTTGTGCAGCCCCCCTTCTCCGGTGTTGCCGAACGTCCCGACCTCCTTGGCGGCACGGGCAAGCGCAATGCTCGCGTGGAGGCTGATGGATCCGTACGACATGGCCGAGAACATCACGGGGATCTGAAGCTCGAGCTGCGGGCCGACCTTCGTCGCCAGGCCGCCCTCCTCCATCATGGCAACCGGGTCGATGCTGTCGGGCTTTCGCCCCAGATACGTCAGCAGCTCCATCGGTTCCCGTAGCGGATCGATCGACGGGTTGGTCACCTGACTCGCGTTGAGGACCATGTGATCCCAGTACACCGGAAACGGTTGCGGGTTCCCCATGCCGGAGAGCAGCACACCGCCGCTCTCGGCCTGCTTGTAGGCGTCGCGCACCAGATCGCCCGTCCAGCTGGCGTTCGGTCGAAACTCCTGCGGCGCGTTGCGAATACTGATGGCGCCGGTCGGACACATCGTTGCGCAGCGATGGCACCCGACGCAGGTAGAGCTGTCGCTGTAGACGCACGCATCATCGGCGTCGAACTCATGAACGTCGTTGGCGCATTGCCGGACGCACACCTCGCACTGAATGCATTTGTCCGGGTCGCGCTCGACGACGAATTCAGGTTGGACCAGCCACTTCTTCTTGCTCAACGCTCTCTCCCTGGGCCACGCCTGCCGAGATCGCTCGCCGTTCGTCCCTTGCCCGTCACGTCATCCGCTCTCGCCACGTTCCTCTCTATTGGGGTGCCCAATCGCTTCCCTTGTCCTGTCTTCGAACCTGAGGCTCAGACCGAAGGGAGCACAGCCGAAGGAGCCGGTGGAAGACGCGAATTCCCTCGCATCGATGCGAGACCCCACCGCTGAAGCGATGGGCCACCCCTATGATCTCGCTCGCAAGTCGCCGCGGTGTCTCATTTCGATGGTCCCCGCTCATCAGCTTCCTGCCGCCGGCTCCAGAGCGATCGAGCCGGCGGAAGTGGAATCGCCAACGCCCTCCTTCAGCTCACCGATGATGGGCACGCCCCCTTCGGCATGCCAGATCGTGTCCAACTCCGGCGCCACCTCGCGAATCGCGCCTTCCTCGCTGGCGATGTAGAGCATGTCGTCCTTGCGACCGGCCACCATCGGCCTGAGCTTGATCCGATCGTTGAGTCCCAGAATGCCCCGGCGATGCCCCACCAGCACCGAGAACGGTCCGTTCAGCAGCGCCCCGCCGTACACGGCGCGAATCGCCTTCGCGAGCCGTTGCTTCTCCGGCTCCATTCGATCGATCCGGGACCAGAACGGAGGGGCCAGGGCCATGCACGCCGCCTCGAAGGACAGCTTGTGTCTGCGGACCAGTAAGTCGAACAGATACGCGACGACCTCGGTGTCCGTCTGGAGCGTGCAGTGATAGCCGAAGTTCGTGAGATAGCGTCGGTTGATCCCGTAGGAGGAGATCTCTCCGTTGTGGACGATGCTCCAGTCCAGGATCCCGAACGGATGCGCACCGCCCCACCACCCTGTCGTGTTCGTCGGAAAGCGCCCGTGGGAAAGCCAGATGTAGGCCTCGTACTCCTCCAGACGGAAGTAGCGGCCGATGTCCTCGGGGTAGCCAACACCCTTGAACACCCCCATGTTCTTTCCGCTGGAGAAGACGAACGCGCCGTCCACGTTGGCGTTGATGTTCATCACCACGTCGACGACGATGTCCTCCTCGGTCAGGTCGTAGTTCCGCTTCAGCACCTCGGGCTTGACGTCCACGAAGTAGCGGTGAAGGATCGGCCCGGATCGAATCTCGTCGATCGGCCGAATGGGCATCGATTCGTCCGAGTAGACCAGACATTGCCCGTTCAGCACGGTCTCGGTCGCGTGCTTGGCGTCCAGGTCGTCGAACATAACGTGAACGGCATACTGCTCGGCGTGATCCGGATAAATCCCGTAGGCCGCGAATCCGCCGCCCAACCCGTTCGAACGCTCACGCATGTTCGCGATCGACCGGATGATCATCTCGCCGTTGAAACGACGACCTTCCTCCGACATCATGCCGGTGATCGCGCATCCGCTGATATCCTTGTCGTGCGCCCTTCGTCGAAGCATTCGAGGACCTCATCATCACTCCAGCCTCCGCCGACCGGAGGCCGCTTATGTAACCGCCTGGAGTCAAATCCTCTTCCGCTCGCGCACAGCGAGCGAGGCTACTAAACTCCATGGGATTTCCGTGCCAGACTGCACTCCCTCGACCCGGATTCGGGTAACAGGCGACGGCCACGTGTGTTAGATGTAGGAGCGGGAAGAGGAGACCTTCCCAGATGTCGCTAATGGGCTACTTGTGCGTACGACCAAGCCGGAATTCCATACATTTCCGTAGGTTTCATGCGGCAGTTTCTCGCGCGTTGCTTGCCGTCTAACCCGTCTCCACGACAAAAATGGCGCGCTGGTCCCAGGTCTGCAGACAAGTCTTGTCAGGCCGCAATGATCGCCTCCCTCCAGGCAAGCCACTGAACCGCGTGGGTTCGATGCCCGACACCTAAGGGGACTTCCTCGTCTCCTACAGGGCACCGCGTATGCAGAGGCAATGGATGTGGCGAACCACCGCGTTTGCGGGCCGCCCCCGAGGCAACCGATGCTCGCTGGTTGCCAGGGAAGGCCCTGCGGATCGCCCTGAGCCCCTACTCCGTCTTCGAAATCGCCGACAAGCCGTGTAGTGAGGCTTCCGCCGGCAATCCCGCCAATCGGCATGCGTTCGGGAGTCATCTGTCGGCAGGCGAGCCGGTCGCCTTCTGTCGACATAGTAGCGCGTTTCACTAGTTGTGCGACTATGGACAGGGCAACGCATGCCACGGTTGCTGCTCGAGCCGCGGCATTCATGCCGCGCGGCCGCGCCGGATGAATCCGGCGGCTCGACTCAGCTCGCCACAAGCGGCTCGGGCAGGTAGTCGCGATACTTCCGAAACGCAGTACTAGAACCGGACACGATGGATTCTCCGGCCATCCGGTGAGACCAGTCGGAGCTCCTTCACGTCCCGGAGGCCGTGTTTCTTGGCTACGCCAGTCACGTCGAGGATGCCTCCGGCCTCGACCCGACCGAGGCCGACCTCCCCCCTGGGGCATTCTGCTTCTAGCTCTCCATCATGAAACGCGGCAATCTTTCCGGCGAGGGTACCACCCTCCACGATCCGGATCGGCTCCAGCTCGGCCCAGGCGGGAGTCACGTTGGCAACCGGTCCCTTGCCGCGCGCGAGGTGGATGGCCGTCGCATACGAGAAGCTCTGCCCGGGCCCCAGCTCGGCATAAGGAGACAGCACCTCGCTCTCGATGAGCACCGGTTCGTTGGCAGACATCTTGACGATCTCGCCGCCGAACTCGATCTCGCCCGAGCCGCTCGCCCAGAACTCGACGGACGCCCCATCGGGATGCTCCTGGTTCGCCATGGGAGGGAACGTGTGGGCGAAGAGGTATCCGGATCGCTCGTGGGTCACGGCGAGCCAACCGGCGGCGTTGTCGATGCCCACCTTGCCGACTTGATACCGGTAGTCGAAGCGAAACAGCTTCGGTCCACCCTCGCCGAGGAACGACAGATCCACCTGCCACTGGGGATTGTCTTTAAGGCCGAACATCACGCGATAGCCCTTCGCATAGGCACTCTTGGGATTGATGGGCGACCAGGCATGGACGTCGATCTTCTTCGGATCCCACTCCAGCGGAACGTCCCGCTTGCCCACATGGCCGCCATGTTGGGTCACCTGCCAGATCCCCCACCGCACGGCCCGTCGATGGGTAATGTTGGACATGGTGGCCTCAAGGTCCACCGTGGTGGATCGCGGTCGGATCCGGATCTCTCGGATGAAGCGGATGCCCGCGTAGAGGTCCTTGGGGCTGGTCAGACGAACGGCGGCGGCCTTCGGTCCCGTGTCGATTACCTCCAGGCGGTATTTCCCGTTGTCGACCGTCCCGCCCTTGGCGGCCGGGTCGGGTGGTCCCGGCCACTCATCCGATGCCTCGGTGCCTTGCGGTGCGGGCCAGAGCTTGTCGCCGCCGTAGTTGGCCCAGTCGGGGGGCTTCGCTTCCGCGGGTTCGCCTTTGGCGATCTTCCCGGTGACGTAGCGAACCACCTTGCCGGTGAGCTCGGGGCTATTCCACAGGTACTCGACGTCGCCCAGCCTGAGCTGGATGATTCGTCCGCCAAGATCCGGCGCGACGATGACATCCATGCGGCCGTTCGTCAGCTCGACGCACTTCCAGCCGCGATAGTCGACACGTTTGACCGAGCAGGCATCCCCCGCGTGTGTCGTCCCGGCAATACCCAAAGCCGCCCATGCGGCGATTCCACCGACCGTCCCATAGCGCATGCCCATGCTCGCTCCTCCCGAGAGACCTAGAATGCTTTGTCGCTCCCCGCGAGGAGTATCGAGGATCCGCGTTTTCCCGACAAGACATCGCCCGGCTCGTGTCTCCATGGTAGGATGCGTCGCAACATAGCCTGGCAACAACGCCGAGATGAACCCATGCTCGAATGGCTCGCCAAGTACGTCACGGCCAAAGTCCTGATCGTCTTCTGCGTCTTGGGGGGCGTGCTGGCCGGCATCTGGTTTTGGCAGCACCCTGAGGACCTTCAGGCCTTGTGGCGGGTGATCCGCCTCGTCCTCGCGTGGCTGGGCTTCGCCCTCGTCCTGCCCTGGGCGTTGTTCTTCGTTCCCCCCTTGGTCGTTCGGACGGAATCCAACGCCGCCAGCGCGGCGATGCTCGTCGGCTATCTCGTGCTCGATGCCCTGGTGGCGTTCTGGCTGGCAGGTTGGTCCGTCAGCGGGACGCTGAGTTGGGTCGTCCTGATCGTGGGCCTGCTGACGGCGGCGGTCTACAACTTCATCATCTGCGAGTCGATCGCGATTCGGGCGGAAGAGCGCATCTAGCTCCCGTCTTGCTCAGTGCGTCCCCGTGTGGCCGAAGCCTCCGTCTCCGCGTTCGGTTTCCGGCAACCCTTCCACGACCTCGAGCTTCGCGCGTGTGACGGGTGCCACAACCATCTGGGCGATCCGCATGCCGCGGGTGACAGTGAACGGCTCGCGGCCGAGGTTGACCAGCAAGACCATCAATTCGCCTCGGTAGTCCGCGTCGATCGTGCCGGGGGTGTTCGGCAACGTCACACCGTTCTTGATCGCCAGACCACTGCGCGGGCGAATCTGCGCCTCGAAGCCGACCGGAATCGCGAGGAACAACCCCGTCGGTACGGCGTATCGCTCCCCCGGCTTGATCTCCAAGGGCTCCTCAACGGCCGCGCAGACATCCATGCCGGCCGCGTGCTCTGTCTGGTAGCGCGGCAGCGGGACGTCCTCCGTGCCGGGCCGGCGGCTGACCTGCAGTACGATCTCGTTCGACAAGGTCGACTCCTCCTCAGCGGATGCGACATCTCGCAGCGACGTGAGAACCATCATTGTCACCGATCGCAACTACGGAGACAACATCCGCCGACCCGGCAAATGATGGGACGCATCTGCGCCATCGTGATGCGCGACGACCGCGATGGGGAGATGCGGCGGCATCGCCGCCGCTTTGGATTTGCAGCCGTGATCGGAAGATTGAAGCGGATTCCCGTGGAAGCCAAAGGAGTGGCAAATCCACCGCACTCCATAGCGCGGCCGTGCATCTCGAAGAAGCGCCTTAGCGATTCAGGGAGGGAATCGCCGCACTGCCTATCGTCGCCCCGCGCGCAGACGCAAAGCAGCGTAGGACAGCAATCAACTCATTCGATGGAATCAATCGATCACGTCGGCGGCCAGCAACATCTGTCGCAGGCGATGGGCCTGATTCGACATGTTCGGCCGGTAGTGCGGATCGGATTGCGGATCGAGACGGACAGACTTCGTAGGCAGCTGGCAATGAACGCGGAGCTGGCGAATCATGCCCATCAAGGCGTCCCATTGCTCAGGACCGATGCTATCGGAGTCCGGCCGGCCCGCCAGGCAGACGCGAATGGCCCGAGAGCTGAGATCGGCCGACTGCCCCCCGTTCTGCTCGCCCCACGTGGGCAACGTGTGCACCTTGCCGTTCGGTTGAATGACGAAGTGATAGGGCAACGGGCGTCCCGGAACGGCCAGGGCGACAGCGGGATCTCCCGGCACGCGATCACGATACGAGATCACGATCTCATCCCAACGGGCCGGATCGATCGCGCCGGACGCGACCGCGTCGACGAGATCCGTACCGTCGTCGACCACCGGCATGGCCTCGCCCGGAGGGGCAACGAGATGCTCCATCCAAAGGAGCAACGCAGTGGCCACGGACATGGAAGCCACCAAGTACATCAACACCTTCGCTGGACGAGAATAGGGAGACATGAATTCCACTTTGGATTCGCTGACGACCGCGCCGACAACAGGGACTAACCCTTAACCCTCACTCTACTTAGACTATCGGTCTGATGCAAGCCTCAACTGCACGTTTTTTGGCAATCCAGATTCGGGATTCCGGCGGGCCGCGAACGACCGGCCACACCGTCTTCAACCGCGCTCACCCCATCAGACACGCGAGCTTGAGAGAGGTTGGCGAACCGAAGAGGTTTTTCTCGGCCTCCACCGAGGACCAAACCCAGACGTGCGCCGTATCGTCGTGGAAAGCGCCGCAGTTCGACAAGCACGCACGGCAACGGTCTCGGCACGAGCCTCCCCCGACCCATGGGCATCCCGCTTTGCCCGCAAGTCCTTGAAGTGAATCATGATACGACGTTACAGCGGCAGCGTGATCGTCTTACCCTGTTCGGCCGACATCGTGGCCGCAAAGCAGATCTCGTGCGTGTCGTAGGCGTCGGCGACGTTGACGTGCGATTCCGTATCGCTGCGGATGCACTCCGCCATGTGGTCGATCTCGCCCTGGAACGGATGATGCTCGACGTCGCCGCTGTCGGGCAGGATCGTGGGCCACGTGACCCAGTCGTATTGGCCCTGGCCGATTTCGGGGTGCCCGTAGGTGCCGCGGCACTTCTCGCCGTAGTAGCGGTTGTCGCGGATGGTGCCCTTCGTCCCCATGAGCATGATGTCAAACATGTACGGGCAGTTGCACTCGAAGCAGGTGGCGATCTTCGTCACCGCGCCGTGGTCCCACTTGCAGATCGCCACGATCGTCGGATCGTACTCGAACTTGTCGAAGGGCGGCTTGTCGCCGCGAGTCGAATAGGCCGTCACCTCGGTCACCTTGCCGCCGATGAAGTATCGCATGGCGTCGATGGCGTGCGATCCACCGCAGAGCATGGCGTTGCCGGTTCCCTCGCGCGTCATGTAATGTGGCCAACCGGGGTACCAGGGCCCGATGGCGTGGAAGTAGGCGAACTCGCCGTACACGATCTTGCCGACCGCGTCGTCGGCGAGTTGCTCCTTGATGATGTTGAACAACGGATTCCAGCGGAGCACGAAGCTTACGACCGACTTGACGCCGGCCTTGACGACGGCGTCGCGGAGCTTCTTGGCGCCCTCGACGTCGACGCTCATCGGCTTCTCGACGATGATGTGCTTGCCCGCCTCGGCGGCTCGAACGCCCTGGTCGACGTGTGCGCCCCCCGGCGAACAGATGCTGATGACGTCGACGTTCGGGTCGGCCAGCAGCCTGTCGTAGTCGTCGTAGCTGGGGCAGTCGAGGTTCCACTCGGCCGCCTTGGCCTTGGCCGTCTCCATGCGGCGGCTGCCGACGGCCACGACCTCCGTATAAGGGTTGTTCCGGTACGCCCGAATGTGCTCGCCGGATACCCACCCGGCCCCGATGATCGCCGCGCCTAGCTTGTCCGCCATGTCGTCTCCCTCGCGTGTGCCGGCCCGCAAATGCCGGCTGTGTGGTTCGGAGTCCATCGGCCGCGCGCCTTCTCGAAGGCGCGCAACCGCATCTTACAGATCACGCGGCGGGGGTCCAGTCGTCTGCTCGACGCGCGTGCTGTCGCTCACCGAGCCGACTTCCTTCCGAACCTCGCGACGAGGGCGTCATACTCCTTGCGGCTGATCACAGTCATTGAGCCGTGACGCGCCTTGGCCGGCACGCTGTACTTGTTCCAGCTCGGACGAGGCGTCCCCCCTGCCGCTTGAAACCATGGCCCGCGGAGACTCGCGCCGACGGATAGGCCGTACGCAACCCCTGGATACTGTTCGTAGTAGAGATACCAGGCCGTGCCGTCCGGCGAGGGGATCAGCGTCGGCGCCTCGCGGAAGTTCGGGCTCACCGGCGCGCCGGGCTCGGTGTACGGACCAAGCAGCTTCGGGGAGATGCAGATCCGGATCGTCTTGCCGGTCGGCCAGTCGAGCGAGGGATACCGCTCGTCCTTGATGATGGCGTAGTAGCGATCGCCTTCGCGGCGGATGATGGTGTCGATCGTGGCCATGTCCCAGCGGAAGAGCTTCCGCGGCGGTTTGGAGAAGGTCTTGAGGTCCTTCGAGGTCGCGTAGATCGTCCGCTGGCCTGCCCAGTACGGTTCGGGCAGATCGGTCTTGCCGAGGTGGTGTGTCGTGTGCCACGTGACGACGTACCGCCCGCTCGGCTCATCGAAGAAGACCTTGGGCGCGCCGATCCTCGGGAACGCCCTCGGGTAATCGGGGATGCTCTTGAGGTCCGGGACGTAGTCGCCGTACTTCTTCCACGAAATGAGATCGTCGGACACCCAGAAGTTGATGTCGGGCTGGTCGTCGCCGCGGTTGCCCACGAGGTAGTACCGTCCGTCGTGGCCCCGGCAGATGTCGGCGTGCCCGCGGTATTCCTCGAAGACCCGCTTGCCGTCGTTGAGGAGCGTCCAGCGCAGGCCGTCCCGGCTGACGCTGTAGTAGAGCCGCCAATAGTCACCTGCCATCATATGGGCGAAGAGGTAGGCCTCATGTTTGGGAGGCTGCCCTGGCTTGACCTGCCCCGGTGGGTCGGGCATCTGGGCGAGTGTCATGCCCGACAACCCGAGCCATTCCGCCGGCGCCCACAAACAGAGTAACGATGCTGCGAGGGTAACACCGTTCCACCGCATGACTGTCTTCCTCGGATGCCATGCCTTTGCCACCTCGATCCACGCCGGGACGGTCCCCAGCGCGTCCAATCGGAAACTCGCGCGCCCATCGCGTGGACGATGGCCCCTCGGCTGGGGACCTGGCTGCCGAGATTAGGTGGGGTGCATGGCTCGTCGCCCAACACGGTTCTGCTACGTCTTGCGACTTCATCTCGAAGTACGTGGTGTCAGAACCAAAGCGGCGACTCCCTCGCCGCACCGTATTGCCACCGAGCATTTCCTGTTCACTCTCCGATGTGATGCGATCCGACGCTAGTCGGGGTAGATCGCCTTGTTCGGGTCGAAGTACTCGTCGGTGTTGGGGTCCATATCGCCGTCGAGATCCCCGATGTTGTGCCGCTCGACGTTCTCGACGGGGATCACCGTGCCCCCGTTGTTCCAATAGAAGTCCTCAGCCAGGATCACCGGCTTCTCGCTGCTGACGTGCCCGTCGCACCAGGCCACGTTTCCCTTCTCGTTGTGCCGGCCGTGGAAGGCGGGATAGCCGTAGGAAGGCGGCTGGATGAACATGCTGGCCTCGATCTCATCTCTCGGCAGGGCGCGCCAGTTGTTGCGTCCGGTATCGGCGAAGGCCATCGTGATCGCCGGATGGGTAAGCTCCGAACGGCGTGTCCAGTCGAACTCCCATTCCCCGCCCACCATGGGCTCGCCCTCCTTGGGACCCCCGTTTGACAGGTACATGAAGTTGTATCCGATGCCGATGGCCCCGTAGTTGTCCTCGTGCCGAATGACCCAGGCCGGACAGCCACGGATGCGGAGGTCCGTGTAGTCGTTAAGAAAGCCGCCCTCGACGATCACCTCATCGTCTTTGTACGCGCCGGCCCAGAACTTGTAGTCGTAGTCGTGGGCGTTGCTGTAGTCGCGGCCGGGCATGATGACGCCCCCGTGGTCGGTGGCGTACATGTCCCAGCCGATACACAGGTGGTGCAGGTTTGCCCCGCAATTCACCTGTCGCGCGGATTCCCGGGCGCGGTTCAGCGACGGCAGGAGAATAGAGATCAGCAGGCTAATGATCGCGACGACCACGAGCAGTTCGATCAGCGTAAACGCAGAGGCCTTCGCTTGGATCGCGTTGGTCCTTTGACCTTGGCTTCGGCGTTTCCGCGCTTCCGTCGACGGCCCGCCACGATGCGAAGCTCCCAACAGCATCAACAACACCTTTCTTTTCGTTCGACCGACCCCCATCTCGGCGCCTTCCCGCTAGTGTTCCTTTGCGAACCGTTCATCGTAACGAACGGTCGGTCGGCTCACTGCAAAGGCTCCGGCGTGCCTTCAGGACGCATAAGAATGTGGGCGGACCCCTTACCACGGGTTCCGTCCGCCCGAAAGGCATACTCCGCGCGTGGCTACATTCCCCAGACCCTCCAAACCCGTCCGCCGGCCCCGTTATCAGATCAACCGCAAGTCCCGGCTATCGCGACACACCTGCGGGTCTGCTCCCGAACCGGCGTGCGTCAGGCGGACTCAGAGGTGTGATCATCCTGAAAGAGCTCGATGTACTCATTGTAGAGGAAGCGACGATTCCTACGGTGCCCAGTCATTTCACGGAGGATGCCGTGTTCCGCGAACTTGGCCACCAAGTCGTTTGCCGCCGGATATGTCGTGCCGATGAGATCCTTCACTTCATTCACCGCGACGATCGGGTGAAGGAAGAGGTGCTCGAGTGTACGGTGGCCGTTGCCGGCCGCGCGTCCCAGATGATTCGTGATGATTTGCCGATGCTTCTCGCGGAGCGTGAGGATTCGCCGAGCAGTCTCCGTAGCCTCCTGGCTGACTTCGAGGACTCCTCGCAGGAAGAACGCAACCCACGCTTCCCAATCACCGGAGTCACGGACCGCCTGAAGCCTCTCATAGTACTCTTGCCGTCGGCGCTTGAAGTAGTGCGAGAGGTACAGGACAGGTTTCAGGAGGACCTTACGCTCGCACAGCAAGAAGGTGACGAGTAGCCGTCCGACCCGACCATTGCCATCGAGGAATGGGTGGATGGTTTCGAACTGGCAGTGCGCCAGGCCGATCTTCATCAACAGCGGCATCCGAGCGTTGCCATGGAGGAAGCGCTCCAGGTCCGACATGGCTCGCGGCACTTCCTCAGGCGGAGGTGGCACGAAGGTCGCGCCCGACAGCGTACAACCGGCTGGCCCGATCCAGTTCTGAGTCGTGCGAAGCTCCCCTGGGTTGGATTGTGAGCCTCGGACGCCGGCCAAGAGCGTCTTGTGAATCTCACGAATTAGCCGCACGGAGACCGGAAGCTCCGGCAGCCGATCAAGGCCGTGGTTCATGGCCTTGACGTAGTTCACAACCTCTCCAACGTCCTGCGGACGGCGGGAGGAGAGCACCTTGGCTTCCGCAGCCAGGACATCCTGTAGGGAACTCTGCGTACCCTCGATCTGGCTTGACAGAACCGCTTCCTTACGAACGTACATGTAGACGAAAAGATCGGGGTGCGGCAGCGTCTGAATTGAGCCGTCGAGGCGACCCAGTGCTCGATCTGCTCTGGAAAGGAGATCCTGCAAACCCTCGTCCATCTGGACCGGGGGTTCTGGAGGCAAGCAGGCTGGAATGAACGCCCGATAGCCTATCGCCTGCCGAACGTACTTCCCTGCCCTGTCAGGGACCATGATCTTTCTCTCCTACCCCTGCTCATATCCCGTGGCGTTTCATATGGCCTGTGAGGCGGATGCATATTAAAGGCTGACATTACTATAGCCGCACCCACGCCACATATTCAAGCCAAGCCTAACACTACGGCGTAAGGTACTGGCTTCTGGGCGTGCGAACCCCCTCTGGCGATGCCGAAAACGCAGATCAAGTCGGCGATTTGCTCGACCTTGCGCTGTCGTCCTAACTGGCCATGATACTGCCTATCCCCCCTGCCTTTGTCTGAGTTTCAGCTGGACGTTGCGGCAGCCGACTACATCCCACCACACCTCCGGATGCAAGACGCCGCGCACCGACCACTGCACGCCTCGTACGCCCCTCAGGCACGAAACGCCTCGAAGAGCCGGTGGCTGATCGGTTTCGTGGCCGGGTAGAGCTCTTTGTAGATGGCGTACCACTCGCTGTATCGCTTGCACAGCTCCGAATCGGGCTCGAACGTCCGGCCTGGCTTGTAGACCTGATCGAAGGCGTCCTGCTCGTCCTTGTAGAGCCCGACGCCGATGCCCGCCAGGATGGCCGCGCCGAGCGGCGTGGATTCCTCGATGCCCGGCACGTCGATGGGCCGGCCGATCACGTCGGCCTTGTTCTGCATCCAGAACGTATTCCGCACCGCCCCCCCGATGGCGACGAACGTCTCGAGCTTGCGGTCCAGCGCAGCCTCCATCGCCTCGACGATCTCGAGAAACTGATAGTCCAGGCCTTCGATCATCGCGCGGAGGATGTCGCCGCGTGTCGCACGCGTGCTCAGACCCGCGAAGGCGCCCAGCGATCGCGGATCGTCGATCGGGCAACCGGCCGCCGACATGTGCGGGAGGAACATCAGCCCGTGTGAGCCCGCAGGCGCGCCGGACGCTTCCGCCATCAGATAGTCCCAATCGACGCCGCCCTCGGCCTTCGCCTTGTGCGCGGCCTCGAAGCCGAACTGCTTGCGGTACCACTCCAGCAGCTCACCGGCCACGGAGCTTCCCCACGCGCTGTACATCCCCCGCGCCACGTGCGCCTGCATCGTCGCGCCCGTCGTGCGGACGCGCTCGGTCAAGACCGGCTCGGACACGACGACCTCTACGAACTCCCACGTCCCCGTCACGCTGAGCACGACGCCAGGCCGGAACGCCCCGACGGGCAACGCCCCGCAGAGATGGTCATGCCCGCCCAAGACCACCGGCGTGCCCGCGGCAAGCCCCGTTGCCTTCGCGGCCTCCTCGCTGACCTCGCCGAGAACGGTCCCGCTGGGCAACGCCTCCGGCAGGATTATCCGATCGATCCCCGAAAGCTCCAGCATCTCGTGCGACCAATCGAGCCTGCGCTGGTCAAAGAGCATCGTGCACGAGGCCATGCTGTAGTCGGTAGCGCGTCGACCGCACAGCATGAAGTTGACGAAGTCCTCGATCAGCAGCCACGTGCGGGTGCGGGCCATGACCTCCGGCTCGTTCTCACCGACCCAAAGAATGCGCAGGGCCGACTGGATCGGCCAGAGCGGGTTGCCGCCGATCGCGAAGGTCTTCTCCGGCCCGATCGTCCGCCGCCACCACTCCTGCTGGGGCGTCGTCCGCGCGTCGTGCCAGCTAATGAAGGGATAGAGCCACTTGCCGTCCTCGTCGATCGGGACGCCGTCCATGCCCATCCCGGTGACGGCCACCGCGCGGACATCGCGAGGGTCCTTCAGCTGGGCTACCGCCTCGTGGATCGCCTCGGCGGTGCCGCCCCAGATCTGCTCGGGCTGCCAGACCGTCCACTCCGGATGCTTGGGGTCGGGGTTGAAGCGCTCCGTCGGCCGGCTGCCGGACGCAATGACGTTCCCGCACAGGTCGTAGATGACGGCCTTGAGGCTCGTCGAGCCGAGATCGATACCCATCAGATAGTCCATCCGCGTTGCCTCCAGATCTGACCGAAGATTGCTCGTGCTCTTGGATCGTATCGCTCCGTCAAGCCTCGGTTTCCGAAAGACGAGCTAAGAAGTGTGCGCGGCCGCCCCCGCCCGCGATAGTCTCGATAGCCCGAACGAGGACGCCTGGGCTGCAACGGGGTAAGCGCGGCAGGATCCTCCAACCATCGGACGAAGATCGATATAACGTAGCGGTCTCACGGCACGTGTACAAGCCGTGGACGACACAACGACTTCACCCGGTCGCACGACACTTCACCCAGCCGAGGGCGGCTGGGCCACGAGGTTGCGCTGCAAGCGCATCACAATCGTCAGCGACACACACCGAACATGGACCCTTGCCCCGTTCTTCTGTATCCTGCCTGATCGATCCGACCGCGATCCGGAAAGGGACGAGCATGGCCGAGATGACGGGTGTCGAGCGCGTGATGGCCGCGTTGCGGCGTGAGGAGCCGGATCGCATCCCGCACTTCGAGTGGGCGGTCGACCGGAAGGTGCGCGAGGTCCTCTGCCCGGGCTGCTCCTATGAGGAATTCGTCGTCCGGATGGATTGGGACGCGATCCTCGTGGCCCCGAACTTCGCGAAGGAGCAGGTCGGCCCGGACCGCTGGCGAAACGAGTGGGGCGTCGTCCGGCAATACACCGGCGAAGAGGACACCTTTCCCGTCGAGAGCCCGATCAAGACGCTCAAGGACCTCGAGCGCTACGACGTGCCCGACCCGGACGCCGAGGGTCGTTACGACAGCGTCCGCGCCGCCGTGGAGCAGTTCAAGGGGGATAAGGCCATCGGCGTGCACCTGAACGACGTCTTCTCGATCCCGCGATACCTCATGGGCTTTACCGAGCTGATGCTCGCGTTCGTCGACTGCCCCAAGCTCGTCGAGGGGCTGGTAGAACTGTCGGTGAACGTCAACCTGGCGATGGCCAGGCGCGTGGCCGATCTGGGCGCGGATTTCGTCTTCACCGGCGACGATTATGCCTCGACGCAGCAGCCGTTCATCTCACCCGATTGGTTCGCCCGGTATCTGAACCCCGGGTTGAAGCGTGTCATGGGCGGCTTCAAGGACCTCGGGCTGTCTGTCATCAAACACACCGACGGACGGATCTGGCCCATTATCGACATGATCATCGACTCGGGGATCGACTGTCTCGACCCGATCGACCCCGTCGCGGGGATGGACATCGGCGAGGTCAAGGCCAAGGTCGGCGACCGCGTGGCGATCAAGGGCAACGTTGATTGCGCGCACACGCTGACGTTCGGGTCGATCAAGGACGTGGTGCTGGAGACGAAGGACGTCATCAGCAAGGCCGCGCCGGGCGGCGGATTCATCCTCTCGTCGGGCAACACGATTCATTCGTCCGTCAAGCCGGGCAACTACCTGGCGATGCTGAATACGTTGCGGATGTACGGAGCGTATCCGATCTCGATGGAGCACTGGCAGGGCAAGACGACGGACGGATTCTGGGCGTAGCGATTCATGAGGGTCCTTGTCGACAGCGGAGTTCGGGAGGGCGAACCTCCTGGTGAGCCGATTCTCGGGTCGGCGTGTGGCTCGGCGGGAGCCTCGCCCTGCCAATGTCGCCGCCGAGCCCGCTATCGTGGTCCGCTCACGTGGATCTTTGGTGATGCCGAAGCAAGTCGGGAGGCTGGGTGGCCCGCCTCTTGAGAGGCAGGGAACGCGAATCGGAGTGGGAATTCGTGTTCCCCACGGCTGAAGCCATGGGCCACCCATTGAAAGAGAGCAGGGCCACCCCTTGAAGGATAGTGGGACTGGATCGTATGAGCCAACGAAGTCGCATCTGGGAGGAGATCAAGGCTACTTCTGATGTCCCGGTTCTCATCGTGGGCGGTGGGGTGAACGGCATCGGTCTGTTTCGTGAGCTGGCGCTTCAGGGCGTCGACTGTCTGCTGATCGACCGGGCGGATTTCGTGGCCGGTGCGAGCTCCAAGTCTTCCCGAATGATTCACGGGGGGCTGCGCTATCTCGAGAACGCGGAGTTTCGCCTCGTCCGGGAGGCACTGCGCGAGCGAAACCTCCTGCTCGACAACGCGCCGCACTACGTCGGACCGCTGAAGACGACGATGCCGCTCTTCTCGTGGTTCGCGGGGCTGATCAAGTCGCCGCTGGTGTTTCTGGGTCTGCCGGTCAATCCCGGCGGTCGTGGGCTTTTGATCGCCCGCACCGGCCTATGGTTCTACGACCGTTTCACGCGCAAGAACCGTCGCACGCCGACGCACTACGTCACGTGGAAGGCCGAGGCGCTCCGCGAAATCCCCGGCCTCAACCCGAGCATCGTGGCGACGGCCACCTACTGGGACGCCTGGATCACGCAGGCCGAACGCCTGTGCATCGAGATGATCCGCGACGCGACCGAGGCCAACCCGAACTCTCGCACGCTGAACTACGTGGAGGTGGACGGGGCGGAATACGAAACGGTCACGTTGCGAGATCGGGC
>CAZKCX010000019.1:0-1247 GCA_964550865.1 uncultured Planctomycetales bacterium | reverse complement strand
TGCGGTCGTTCGGCCGCGGCTCGTCGTCAACGCAACCGGGGCGTGGGTGGACCGAGCGAATGCGATCTTCGGCGCGACCACCCACTTCATGGGCCCCACAAAGGGTTCGCACCTCGTCGTCGACTGCCCCGCGCTCTATGAAGCGCTCGGCGAACGCATGGTCTACTACGAGCACAAGGACGGACGCGTGTGCATCGTGTTCCGATTCCTCGACAAGGTCATCATGGGCTCGACCGACATCGCGATCGACGATCCCGATTCGGCCACCTGTGAAGAGAACGAGGTCGAGTACATGATGACGACGCTACGCGGCGTCTTCCCCGGCATCGAGATCCGCCGCGATCAGGTCGTCTACAAGTACTGTGGCGTCCGGCCGCTCCCGGCCGCCGACAGCAACACGACGGGTCGCGTCAGCCGCGACCACACGATCGAGACGCTCGAGCCGGGGGGCGGACGGACGTTCCCCATTGTCTGCCTCATCGGCGGGAAGTGGACGACGTTCCGCGCCCTGGCCGAACAGACGGCCGACCGCGTGCTCGCGGGACTCGATCTTCCGCGCCGGGTGTCTACGAACGAGCTTCCTATCGGCGGGGGCCAGGGCTATCCGAAGGACGCCTCGGCACGCAAGGAGTGGATCCAGCGGATCGCGACGGAGTCGGGTCTGCCCCTCGAGCGCATCGAGACGCTGGCTGATCGGTACGGTGCCCGCGCCGAGACGTATGCCCGCGAGGCAGCGCCGGAGACCGAAACGTCCCTCAAATCGCTTCCCGAGTACTCGGCCGGCGAGATCGAGCGGATCGTCGCCGAGGAGTACGTCGAGCACCTGACGGACTTGATCTGCCGCCGAAGCCTGATCGCCATCCTCGGGCGTGCCCGGCCCGAGATCCTGAAGGAGCTCGCCGAGGTTGCCGGGCGCGTGCTCGGATGGGACACGGAGCGGAAGCGGCAAGAAGTCGAGCAGGCGCTCCGCGAGGTGAGTGTGTAGCGGCTCGTCGCCAACCCTTCGGGTGGCCCGCCTCTTTAGAGGTGTACCTGTTTAGCGTGGTGCCGTCCGGGCCTTGCCCCGTCACACAACACGCTTCTGCTCGGTCTCCCGACGTCGCCTCGTGGCACTTCGTCCTCGAGCCAAAGCGGCGACGTTGTCGCCGCATCTTCACTCCATATTGCCGCCGAACGGTAAACAGGTACTTAGAGGTGGGGGAAACGAATTCGATTGGAGATTCGCGTCCCCCCCGGCTGAAGCCAAG
>CAZKCX010000018.1:0-22369 GCA_964550865.1 uncultured Planctomycetales bacterium | reverse complement strand
GCCCAGGCGGACGAGGTCTCGAACCAGCTCAATCAGATCTTCCGCCAGACGCGGAGCTACACCTCCCGCGGTCAGTTGCCCGTCACTGTGACCGGCGATACACGGACAAATTCGTTGATTGTCGCCGCGCGTCCGAACGAAATCGAAGACGTGAAGAAGCTGGTCAAGATGCTGGACGTCGAGCCGGACGAGATGCTCGGTCGAAAACTCCAGGCCTTCACGCTTCGCTACACCGATCCGGGCTCGATGGCCAGCATCATCAATTCGGGCTTCCGCACCCAGTACGGGCAACCGTCCCCGAGCGAACTCGTCCAGGCCACCGCGGAATACGGGACCAACTCCGTGGTCGTCAGCGCGACGCAGGAGAACCTCGATAAGGTCGAGAAGCTCATTAGCCAGGTCGATACCGAGGGCTCGGGCACCAAGAAGACGCATATCATCGAGGTCCGCAACGCCGAGCCCGAGGATGTGGCCGACGCGCTGGAGGAGATCTTCGTCCGCGGGAGGGGCCGACGCGGTCAGACCCAGCCGACGATCACGAATCCGCAGGGGACGAGTCAGATCGTCGTCCGCGCCAACGAGGAGGACTTCAAGGAGATCCAGACGCTCGTCGAGCAGCTCGACGCCGCCAGCGGGGAGGGGATGGGCGAGGAGGTTCGCCTCGTCCGACTGACGCACGTCCCGCCGGAGGAGGCCGAGGAGATCCTCCAGGAGTTCCTCCGTAAGCCCGGTCGCCGCAGCCGATACGACACGACCTTGCGCGGCAACGTGCGCATCACGCCCAGCCGATCGGCCGGCGGTCTGATCATCTCGGCGCGCAAGGAGCGGCTGGACGAGTTGGAGGCACTCATCAAGAAGTTCGACGTGGACGAGCCGGAGGATTCGCCCGGCACGCGGAAGATCGAGATCTTCCCGCTCGAGTACGCCAATACGTACTACGTCGCCCAGGCCATCACGACGGCCTTTCGAACCACCGGTCGGCGCACCGCTGAGAGCGACATCGTGACGGCAACGGCAGAGCCGAGCACGGGATCGGTCATCGTCTCGGCGGCCAAGAAGAACATGGAGAAGGTCCGCAAGTTCATCGAGGACCTGGACAAGGAGGACAAGCGCGGCCGCGAGGTCAGGGTCATCAAGTTGACGAAGGCCCGTGCCGAAGAGGTCGCCCAGACCTTGACGACCATCTACCGGACGCGATCGCGCGGCAGCCGCGGGGAGGAGCCCGTGACGATCACGGCCGAGGAAGGGACGAACACGCTGGTCATCTCGGCCAAGAAGTCCGAGCACGAGGAGGTGGCCGAGCTGGTCAAGCAGCTCGACGTCGATCCGACGGCGAATGAAGACATGGCGGTTGTCGGATTGGAGCATCTGGACGCCCCGGAGGCCTTGGAGATCATGGAAAGCTATCTCCAGCGTCCTGGTTCGCGGCGCGGCGAGCTTGCGGGCGGAACCCGCCTGGCCGCAGCCGAGTCGATGAACGCCCTGATCATCAGCGGGCAGAAGGAGAACGTCGCCCGCGCCCGCAAGGTCCTCGCCGACCTCGACCAACCCGGCATCGCCGAGGATCGCGTGCCCAAGTTGATTCCGCTGGAGCACGCTCAAGCCTCGCTGATGGCCTCCACGTTGGAGGAGATCTTCGTCGAGCCGGCCGAGCAGTTGGCCCGTCGTCGTCGAGGAACGGCCGCGCAGCTCATGGTGCCGCTGATCAAGTCGGATGAGTCGACGAATTCGCTGATCGTTCGCGCCCGCAAGAGCGATTTCAATCGCATCGAGGACATGGCCAAACTGCTGGACCGAGAGGACTTCGGCGGGCAGATCAAGATCATCCCGGTGCCCGCCACCATGGACGTCATCGAGCTCGCCTCCATCGTCGAGCGGAGCGTCAACGAGGGCGAACGCTACCGTGCCCAGAAGACCGGTCAGCGCCCGTCGATGGTCTCCGTGGCTGCCGACGATCGAACCAACAGCCTGATCGTCTCCGGCGCTCCGGAGCAGTTTGCTCAGGTCGAACAGGTCGTCAAGCAGCTACAGGCGGTCAAGCCCGCGGGCGAGCCGACGATGCGCATTATTCAACTGAAGAACCTTCAGTCGGACGAGATCAAGGACGCCCTGGAGGAGATGATGCAGGAGAGCGGCCGATCGCGAAGGTATCGTCGGCGGTACTAAAGGGGTAGGAAAGCGCGGGTTTGGGCGTGCGCCCACCCGCGTGTTGTGATAGACTAACACGTTCGTTGGACGGCGGATCTTGTAGGTACCGCACAAGGGCGCGGTGAATTCTGTCGGCAGCGAGTGGGCGAATCTCGGTGGACGAGGAGCTTTGCCACCCGTGACGGCGTCGGGTCCTCCCCGACACGCCGCCCGGGGGCGTGCCCCAACGGGCAGGTCGTTTGAGGAACTGGCCATGATCGTGGAACTACTGACACTGGTCGCGTTGACCCAAGCGCCGGCGGAATCCGGCGTGCGGGTCGCCAAGAAGGACAAGCCTGCATCCACGCTGACCCAAGAAGAGCAAAGACTCATCGACGACCTCGTCAAGCAGGTGGTGAGTCAGACACGTCCCGCGAAGGAGCCGCGCGCCAAGGCCAAGACCACGACCCGTCCGGCCTCCGCGCGCCGCGCGAAGGGGCGGACCCGCATTCGCGTGACGGGCGGCAGCCCCTCAACCACGCGCCCCACGGCCGCCGCGAGCGAGAAGAAGCCCAAGGCCTCGAAGAGGAAGGCTCCGTCCCCCAAGACCGCGCGACGTGCGAAACGTCGTGCGGCCGCACCGCAAGAAGCGATCCCAACGAAGACCGAGGCCGACAAGCAAGAACCCAAGACCAAGACGGCGGCGGCGATGCGATCCCCCAAGACCCAACCGCGCCGCGCGGAGAGGGCAAGAGCCGGACGCCGCGGCAGAATCGAGCGCGCGCCTGAGCCCCCCGCCAGAGCCGTGCCCGACCGCCTCCGCAGACCCGAGCCGCGGTCCGTCGATGAGTTGACCCGGCGGATGCGCGAGGCCGCCACACGCGATGAAGGGCGACGACTCTTCCGCGCGGGGCGAATCAAACGCACACCGACAACGCAGCGGGCCCTGGACATGATGGACGACCTGCCCGAGCTCAGCCAACTCCGCGGTCGGATTGAGATCGTCCCGACGAGTCCGGAGACGATCGCCATTCAAGGCGATGAAGAGGCCGTCGCGGCGCTCGAGGGCATCATCAGGCTGCTGGACGCCACCGAAGCCCCCCTCAAACTGGAGGTCATCCAGCTTCGCAACGCCCAAGCAACCCAGTTGGCATCGACGTTGAGCAGTCTCCTGAGTCAGCTCTTCCGGCGCCCGGGGCGTCGCGCGCGGCCTTCGGATCAGGTCGTCGTGCTGGCCGATGCGCGCAGCAACTCGTTGCTGATCGGTGCGGCGGAGGAACGCATGCCCCAGGTCCGTGAGATCGTCGAGAAGCTCGACAGCGAGCCGCTGATCGGCCCGGTCTCCTTCAAGACCTTTCCCTTGGAGCACATGCGGGCCACGGAGGCCAGCGAGCTGCTGGGCGAGATGATCGAACGTTTGCAGTCCCAGCGCGGCGTCCGGGGCGATCCGATCACGATTATCCCGGACGAGCGCACGAACACGCTGATCGTGACCGCGCCGGAGGCGGACCTGAAGAGCGTCGGCGACATGATCAAGCTCATCGACGTGGAGCCGATCTTCGCGACGGCCAAGATGATCCACATCCCGCTCATGAACGCGGAGGCGGAGGCCCTGGAGGACATGCTGACCGAGATGGTCAGCCAGCAGATGTCGAGCCGCCGAGGGCGGGCCATCACAGAGCAGCTTCGTCGACTGCAGCTCCGCACCAGCAAGGGCAAGGAGCTTCCGGAGCTCGATCTCGAGAAGCCGATCAAGATCACGGCGGATCCGGGGACGAACAGCCTGCTTATCGGCAGCACGGAGCAGAACCTCCGCGCGATGGAGGAGATCGTCACGCTCTTCGATTCCGTGCCCGTCAGCGAGGAGGTGCTGGTGCGGGTCTTCCCGCTCAAGGACGCCGACGCCTCGGACTTGTCGCAGATGATTCAGCAGGTCTTCCAGGAGGGCAAGCAGCTTTCCGCCGGTCCCGGGGGACGATCTCGCGGCCGGACGCCGGCCGTTCCCGAGGGCATCCCCGGCTCGGCGCTGATGTACAACATCGGCTTGGCCGCAGACACCCGGACCAATACGCTGATCGCCTCCGGTCGTGAGGAGCAGATCGCCCTCGTCCAGGAGATGGTCGGGCAGCTGGATCGACCCGGGATGGCGATGAAGTGGCCGGTCCGCATGCACAAGGTCGAGAACGCCAGCGCCCAGGCCCTGGCGCAGATGATCCAGCGGCTCATGGACCAGCGATTGCAGGCCCTGGAGCGGTTGGGCCCCACCGCGCGGGAGCGCGAGCGTGTGACGGTCATCGCGGATGTTCGCAGCAACGCGCTGGTCATCCTGGCCAAGGACGAGAACTTCGAGGAGATCGTCGAGTTGGCCACAAAGCTGGACACGCGGGAGGACATCGCCGGCGACATCCGGATGATCACGCTGGAGAAGACCGAGGCCAACGTCATCCAGCCGAAGATCGAACAGTTGTGGCGCCGGCGGATGCAGCTCCTCCAGCAGGCGGGGGGCGTTCGCGATGAACCCGTCATCGTGACCGACGCGCGGAGCAACTCACTGATCGTCGCCAGCAGCAAGGAGGACTTCGAGGCCATCAAGGAACTCGTCAAGACGCTCGAGGATGCCCCACTGACGCCGATCGCCGACATTCGCATCATCAAGTTGGAGCACAACGCCGCGAGCGTGCTCGCGCCGACGCTGCAACGGCTGTTCGAGGAGCGGATGCAGATGCGTCAGACGCCGGGGGCGCGGCCGTTGCCTTCGGATCAGGTGGCGATCTTCCCCGATCCGGTCGTGAATGCCCTGCTGGTCGCTTGCAACCAGGAGAACTACGACGTTCTCACGGAGCTGCTCAAGAAGCTCGACGTCGAGTTGCCGCTGGAGGGCGTCGTGCAGTTCTTCGTCTTGGAGCACGCCGACGCGACGCGCGTCGCGGAGGTGATTGAGGGCATGTTCCGCACCGGCCTCTACAAGCCGGGCAACCTCGGCCAGGAGACGGAGATCACCAGGGCGCGGGACAAGATCGTGATCGAACCGGACATGCGGACGAACTCGCTGATCGTCTCGGCCAGCAAGGAGAACTACTCGATCATCGAGAAGCTCATCAAGCAGATGGACGTCAAGGAGGCCCCGTTCCTCGAGGGCAACGTCCGCATCTTCAAGCTCAAACATGGCGACGCCGTCAAGCTCGGCAGCATGCTGGAGGAGGTCCTCCAGAAGATGCAGACCTTCCGCCAGCGGGTCGGGCCGGAGCTGCCGGTGACGGTGCTGGCGGACGACGTCTCGAACACGCTGGTGGTTTCCGGATCGCGCGACGTATTGGGACAGGCCGAATCGCTCCTGGCCCAGCTCGACGTGCCGACCACCGAGCCGGCGCGGGACATCCGTCCGTACTCCCTGGTGCACGCCAGCGCGGCCAAGGCGGCCGAGATCCTGCAAGACCTCTTCCAGGAGCGTCGCCAACGGGGTCGGCAAACCGCCCAGGGAACGCCCCCGTTCATTCGTGCCGACGACACCGCCAATGTGCTGATCGTAGCGGCGAGCCAGGCAGATCAGCAGATCGTCGAAGGGTTGCTCGAGCACATCGACGTCAAGAGCGAAGCGGCCAAACGGATGAAGATCTTCCCGCTTGAGCGGGCCCAGGCCGAAGACCTCCAGGAGGTGGTGGAGGAGCTGTACTCCCAGCAACGGAGCACGGGCACCGGGGGGCGCGGCGCCGGGCCGGGCATCAGCCTGAGCGTCGATCCGCAGACCAATTCGCTGATCGTCTGGGCCGCCCCGAGTGAGATGGAGGACATCTCCGATCTCGTCGAGAAGCTCGATACGACCAACCCTCGCGACGAGACGCGCTTGCGGATCTTCCGTCTGAAGCAGGCCGACGCCGAGGAGCTGGCCGAGAACCTCGAGGAGATCCTCAGCAGCCGCGGAGGCACCACACGCGGGGGCGGCGCCGGGGATTCCGTCATCATCAGCTACGCTGCTCGAAAGGATCAGGAAAGCGGCGAAGAGGTCATCCACAAGCTCGTCCGTCGTAACGTCCAGATCGTGCCCGACAAGCTCACGAACTCGCTGCTGGTCCGGGCGACCCCGGACAGCCTCACGATGTTGGAGGAGTTGATCGAAACCATCGACGGCATCCCCCCACGCGAGGTGGATGTCCAAGTATTCCATCTCGTGAACGCCGACGCCGAGCAGATGGTCGAGGTCCTCGAGAAGCTCTTCAAGGTGGACGAGCAGCAGCGGCGCGGACGAGGCCGGGCCGATGAAGAGACGCGTCTGACCATGACGGGTGTGGCGGGGATGGCGGGCATGGCCGGCGAAGGCGGGCCTCCGGGGCGGCAGCTCCTGAGCTTCACGCCAGACACGCGGACGAATTCAGTCATCGCCGCCGGGACGGAAGAGTACCTCAAGCTCGCCGAGAAGCTCATCCGGGAGTTGGACGAGCAAGAGATCGAGGACCGCACGAATCTTGTCTACCAGGTCAAGTTCAGCAAGGCCGAGGATATGGAGGCGGCCCTCAAGTCGCACTTCGACAACATCAGCAAGCTGTATCGCGAACTCGGCGACGAGGAGGCCAAGCTCCGGCAGATCGAGCGCGAGGTCTCGGTGGTGGCGGACACGAAGACCGAAAGCCTGCTCATCTCGGCCAGCCCGCGGTACGAGTCGCAGGTCATGAAGATGGTCAACGAGCTGGACCGGCCTCCGCCGCAGGTGATGGTCCAGGTGCTGATCGCGGAGGTGACGCTGGACGATCGCGTTGAGCTCGGCTTGGAGTTTGCCGTCCAGGACCTGCTGTTCAGCGAGACGGCCTACGTCGGCAACAACAACATGATCAAGGGGCCGGACAACAACTTCGACTTCGTGGCCGGCACGGACTTGGGCGCGGCGGGCTCGACACTCGGGGGCTTCAGCTTCACGATCACGGGCGAGGATTTCAACTTCCTGCTGCGTGCGCTGCAGAGTGAGGGCAAGCTGGAGGTCCTCTCACGACCTGCGATCATGGCGGAGGACAACCAGAAGGCGTCGATCTCCATCGGCCAGGAGGTGCCCTTCGTCCGCGGCGTGAGCATCCTGAGCGACGGGCGAACGCAGACCAACATCGATTATGAGAAGGTCGGCATCATCCTGGACGTGACACCGTTCATCAATCCGGACGGGTACGTCAGCTTGGATGTGGCGCCGGAGATATCCGGCATCACCGATTCGAGCGTTCAGGTCACGGAAGGCATCTTCGCGCCGATCTTCAACAAGCGAACGGCCGAGACCACCGTGACGGTCAAGGACGGAGAGACGATTGTCATCGGCGGCCTGATCACGAGCGAGGACGAGAATCGTGAGACGAAAGTCCCGATTCTCGGGGACATCCCCGGCCTGGGGAACCTGTTCCGCGCGACGGTCACGAGCAAGACGAAGACCGAGCTGCTGATCGTGCTTACGCCCGTGGTCGTACGCAACGAGCGCGAGGCACGGTCGATGTCCGAGGAAGTTCTGAGTGATGGCGTTCGATCCGATCCGTTGCTTCAGAGCCCGTTGATGAAGGGTCTTCGCATGAAGCCGGAGAACATGCCGCTTGCCCCGACGGAGGACGAGCCGCCGACGGAGGACCAGTTGGCCCCGCCGGCCAACAGCGGGGCGGAGGCGCGGCCGATCCGCATGGAGTATGGGCCGTCCAGGCCGAACTATGGACCGGGCAAGCCCAAGCTGACCGACCACGTCGAGCCGAAGCGGATGGTCGGCCCGGATAGCTTCGAGCAGTTCTTGGGTCCCACGCGCTAGGCGGCTTGGAAGAATGCGCGTCCTGTGTGGCACGGCCGCCCCCGGCCGTGGACCATCGTGTGCTGTGTGGCACGGCCGCCCTCGGCCGTTCGCCACTGGAGTACCCAGCCGAGGGCGGCTGGGCCACATGAGGCCGGAACACGCGACGGTTCAGCAATTGCTGAGAGTCGCTTAACGGAGCTTTCGGGGGACGGGGGGATGCGCGAGGGCGTGCGGCGCCTCTTGCGCGACGGGGCAGAAGAGAGCATGGTTTCTGACAGGTTCGGCGCTCCCGTTCGAAGTCCGGGAGCGCGGTAACGGAGTCTCCGAGATGAATGCCCCTTTCCGTCGCGCGCGCGTCCCGTACCGAGTGATGAGCGGCGTTCTTGTGGCCGGCGTCGGTCTCCCTGTTTGGTTGGTCGGTTGCCAGGCCAATCCACCACACGTAAACCGCACGGTCAACGCCCCGACGTTCGACGACATCACCAGCATCAAGGCCTTCATCCGGCCGAAGCCCTGGCTGAATTTCGATCCGTCCAACCCGGCGAGGATCAACGGACTGGCCATCAACATGTATCTCATCTCGGCCAGCCGACAGAAGGGCGTATTCGGCTCGGGGACGATTCACGTCGTCTTGCATGAGGCGTTGGCCGAAGGGAAGTCCGGCGCCTCTGACAAGAGCTGGAGGGATCAGACCGGCGAGAAGATCCACGAGTGGGTCCTGCCTCCGGACAAGGCGATGATGTATCGTGTGATCCAACGGCCGGACAAGACGTACGTCATGGGCGAGGGCTACCAGCTTCGCTTGTCCTGGGGCGACAAGGATCTGTCCGGCAAGCACGTCGCGGTCGTGCTCGAATATCATCGTGAGGACGGAACCATCGTCCGAAGGAAGCCCACCTGGTTCAAGATTCCCGAGACTTCGTGATCGGCGGCCGGCAAGCGAGTCCGAGCGCGAATCCAACCGGGGTGACCTGCCCCGTCGCTCTCGAACCCAGAAGCCATGGCTTCGCAACATCGTGAGGCTGGCCGATCCGTCGCTTCGACAACGTGATCGAGGAGCACTACGACGTGCAGAAGACCCTGGCCAAGTATCGCGATAAGATCCGGGACGGGACCGTCAACCCGCTGAAGGATTGGGACGGCGTGACGAGCGGCCTGCTGTTCGACCCGTCCGAGGAGGCGGTTCCGCTCGAGGAGATGGCGTTCGGCGCGTATCGATTGGATGACGGCCCGTTCACGGTCGAGACCGGCGAGAACGAGTACGCCCTCGTACCCGTCGACGCGACGTTCGAGGTCGAGGTAGCCGGCCGTCGCTTCGCCGGAAGCCGAGAGGGTGGGCCGTTCGCGACGTTGCCGCAGTCCTCGAACGCAAGCTGTGTCTACGTACCGGCAGACGAGTCGTTCACGATGTCCGGCCGCGGTGAGCTTGTGCTCTTCGCGGCGAAAGCACGTGGGGACAAACCGCCCGCATATGTCGCGCCGGGTGACCGGCCCAACCTGCGACGGGGGACGGCCACGTGGCATCGCGACGTGATCACGCTCTTTACGCCGGACGACGTGACGACCAATCTCGTCGGCGGCGAGACCTACAGCCCGCCGTCCCTGTGGTCGGGAACGCCGCTGCACGTCCACGATCGCGACGACGTCTCGGCCGGCGAGTCCGACCACGAAGAGGTCTACTACCATCTGGCGCGCGTAACCGAGGGAAGCTGGCGTCCCTATGGTGTGCAGCTTCTCTTTGACGACGCCGGGCTCAACCGCGCCTATGTCATCGGCCATCGCAGCGCGTTCGCGATCCCCGGTGCGGCGCATCCGGTGGTGGCCGGTCCGATGAGCGACATGCTCTACGTCTGGGCGCTGGCGGGCCCGTCGCCGCAATTGGCGATGCGGGATGTGCCGGAGTTCGCCTACCTCAAGGCCGGGGGGGAGCTCATCGACGAGCTGGAGGCGCGGCGGGGAAGTGCGTCGCTTTCGCGGAGTGAGTTCGAATCGTTGGCGGCGGAGCGAGGCCTGACGACAGAACAGCGCAAGATCGTTGAGCTGCACCTTCGCGAGCGGGGCTTCGAGGTCGACTGAGCCGGTTGCAAAACGCGAAACGATGTGACTCGCGCGGTGTGGCTCGGGCCTGGACTCCCAAGGGCACCCCAGTCGTGGGCGGCTGGGCCACAAGGGCACCCCAGTCGTGGGCGACCGGGCCACAAGGGCACCCCAGTCCTGGGCGACTGGGCCACAAGGGCACCCCAGTCGTGGGCGACCGGGCCACAACGGCATCGCAGTCGTGGGCGATGGAGGCCACATGAGTGTCCCAGACCAGGGGGGTGCCTGCTTCGCAGCAGGGCGAGGAACGGAGATCGGCGCATGGCTTGGACAAGACGGCGAACGGGGGTTGGCTGGTCGCGACCTTCGCGACGCCTTGGACCGGTTCTGTTCCTCCTGGGGAGTGTGCCGTGGATGCTCTCGGGCTGCGACCGTGCCGCCGAACAGTCCGCCACGTCTCGCCCGGGGTCTCCCAGCGAGATGCAGAGTCCCCTGGCGGTCGCCCAACGGCTCAACGAATGGCATCACGCCCGACAGTACCGAAACGTCGAGGCATGGATCGTGCCCGAGCAAGACGCCCTGCTTGTCGATACGCTGATGGCATTCAACGGCCTGCTCGACGCCAACCGGCGGGCGCAAGAGAGGATCGCCGAGCTCTACGACGAGGCCGCGGCCAAGGAATTCGACCTGGGCGAGTTGTCCGACCACCTGGGGATGTTCAGCCGAAACGTGAGCTTCCGCGGCGAGCGCATCGACGGGAACCGGGCCGTCGTGACCGTGCAGGTGGCCGACCGGGTCCCCCTCGAGGAGTATCACTTCACGCGTCGCGACGGACGCTGGCTCTATGCCCCGCAGGGCTCGGTGCGTGACATGCCGAAGATGGTCGGGCGATTGGCCGACGGCATGGAGGACTTCGCGCGAGGACTCCAACTGGGCGACGTCTCCCTGCAGGAGATCCGGAGCGACTACCGCCATCTTGTGCTGGGGCGGCTTGAGGCCGTCCGCGAGGTCCTCGCGGCATCCCCCGAATCGGCGACATCGACGCCCGCAACACGTACGACAACGGCATCACGGTCCTGAGAGATGGATTCCGGAGTGTCACGCGCGCTCGGCGTCCGCGTCGGATCCGTTTGGGAGCTCGTCGGGAAGTTCCCGGGCCGGGCGGCCGCCGCGTTCCTTTGAGCCGCCGCATATGCCGCGCTTGCTTTCGGAACGAATGAACGCGAGGATTTGCCGCCCCACATCCGTCGTGGCCGTCTTCTCCAGGGCTTCGGTGGCCTTTCGAAAGGTCGTGCCCCTGCGGTACAGCGTACGGTAGGCGGCCTTGGCATCGGCGATCCGGTCTGAATCGAACCCATGGCGCCGCATGCCGATGACATTCACGCCGACGCAGGTGCTTTCGCCGAGAGCCATGAAGAAGGGGGGAACGTCCATCGTGATGCGGCTCAGCCCGCCGATCATGCAGTACGCGCCGATGCGGATGAACTGGTGGACCACGGAGTAGCCGCTGACGATGGCGTTCTCGCCGATCTCGACGTGGCCGCTGGCGGCCGTCATGTTGTAGAGTTTCACGCCGTCGGCGAAGACGCAGTTATGTCCGACATGCGAATACCCCATGATAAAGCAGTTCTTGCCGACTTCGGTGGTCGATTCCGGTTGCGTGCCGCGGTGGATGCTGCTGAACTCGCGGACGATCGTGCCGTCGCCGATCGTGCAGTAGCTGCGGCAGCCGTCGAAGTGGAAGTCCTGCGGCAGGTGCCCGACGAGCGCGCCGGGATGGATCTCGCAGTTCCGTCCGATCGTCGTCCATCCGGAGATGTAGGCATTGGGATAGACGCGGGTGCCCGCGCCGATCCTCACGGGGCCTTCCACGACGGCGTGCGGACCGATCTCGACGCCCGAATCGATCTCTGCCTTCGCGTCGACAACGGCGGCGGGATGAATGGCCATTCCGACGAGCTCCCCTGAATCCGAAGACCGAAGCTGTGTATTCTAGCGTCCGTTTCCCGAGGAACAACGATCCGTGATGGCCCCGCCGGGCCTTTGCAGATGGGCATGGACGCAGGAAGAGGGGAATAGCAAGAAGGAGATCTGCCGTCGACGGGCCGTGCTCAGACCACGGAGTTCATCGGCAACGCGCAGTAGCGCTTGCCGTTCGCGGAGAACTCGGACGGGCATTCCACGCGGCTGTCCTTCTGGCACGCCTGCCGGGCGAGCTCGTAGGCCTCGGCGTACTGCTTCGCGACGATATGCCAGCTGACACGGGTGTTGAGGTAGCGCTTGAGCTTCTCGCCGAGGTGCCAGCGGAGGTCTTCGTTGGTCGCCAGGCGGAGGATGCGGCGCTTCAGCGTTTCTCGGTTGGTGAACATGAGCCCGCCCTCGCTCTCGACCGTCTGCGCGGTCAGGCCCTCGAGCGGCGCCGTGGTGATATACGGCTTGTTGAGCGAGATGATGCGTGCGAGCGTTCCGCTCTGCGTCTCGTCGAGGGTCGGCAGGATGACGAAGTCGCAGAGCGCCATGACCTTGTAGTACCGCTCGCCGCGCGGGATGAACTCATAGAACCGGGCGAGGCCCAACTCCTCGAGTTTGCGCAGCTCGCTGACGTAATACTCGAAATCGCGCTTGTGGTTCGGGTCGCGCATCGCCCCGGCGGCGAAGAGGCACCAATCCTCGCCGGTCTGGGCTCGGATGAGTTCGGCCACCTCGGGCCATACGTTGGTGGCGATGTCCCATCGCTTGTTGTTCTGGATCCAGCCGACGAGGCCGGCCAGGCGCTTGCCGATCAGGTCACCGAGTCCCAGCTCCTCCTTGATCTCGTCGATGCGGTAGGGATCGTAGCGTCGGTCGGGTCTCGCCCCGTGCGGTACGATCGTGATGTTGGTCGGGATCTCACGGTTCTGTTGGGCGAGCACCCACTCGAGTCGCCACTTCTGATAGTCGCACTTGAAGAGCAAGACATCGCACGCCTTGGCGAGCCGATAGATGAAGTCCAGCTCCTCAGGGTACATGCGTCCATGAACGGTGTGCGGCTCGACGACCGTCGGCAAATCCTTGATCTTCTTGAGAAGCTTCAGGAAGCCCGCGTTGAAATCGCCGTTGCCCGCCGGATCCACGTAGTTGTAGAGCCCGTACTCATGCTCGATGTGGATCGCGTAGGGGTCCAGCTCGTGCAGCTTCTTGGCGACGGGTTCGTACCAGTCGGGGCGGCTCAGATCGATCACCTGGTGGAAGCGGTACTCGGGGTGTGAATCGTCCCCGCAGTCCGTGTGGGTGACGATGTCGATCGGCCGGTCGGGCATCGCCTTGTGCACGAACTCCAAGGCTTCTTCCGTGAACGTTCCGATCCCACAGAGCCTCGGGGGGAAGCTCGAGATGATGACCAACGGTTGCATGGCGGTGATTCCTGCGCGCTGACCTGGCCTATTCGTTCCGCTCCGAAACGCGAGTCTCTCCCCCTCGGGGGATCTCGCCGGGACGCAATATTGGCCCCACGGGAAGAGTCCGTGTCAAGACCATACACCGGCGTATTAGGAGAATCGGCCGAAACGGCCAGGGAACGACAACAAAATCAACGATCGCGTTTGTGCGTTCCGGCATCCGCAAGACGCTCAGGCGTCCTCGACGGCTCACGCTATCCAATGCTATGCGCTTCCGACGACGGAGTCGACCCCCAGGGAGACTCCCGAAGACGAGGTTTCGGTTGAAACCACATCCGGATCCATCGTGCCCCCTGGCCTTGGTTGCCCTCCTGCGAAGATGGTATCGTTGAGTGAGGCGCGGGAGACGAGTCGCCCTTGCCTCCTGTCGCCGAGGAGGTCACGCGTGACCGAATCGCAAGCGGTGGACAAGGCATACGAGCTGCTGAACCCCTGCCGAGTGTGTCCGAGGAACTGTGCGGTGGATCGGTCTTCGGGAGAGCTCGGGTTCTGTGGCGTCGGCGTCGAGCCGTTGCTCAGTTCGGCCGGGCCCCATTTCGGCGAGGAGAGTTGCCTGGTCGGTCGGGGCGGCAGCGGAACGATCTTCTTGGCGGGGTGTAACTTAGGCTGCGTCTTCTGCCAGAATTACGACATCAGCCACCAGAGATCCGGCGAGGCCGTCAGTGTGGCTGACATCGTGAAAGTCATGCTTTCGCTCGAAGCGCACGGCTGCGAAAATGTAAATCTTGTGTCGCCCACACACGTGGCTCCGCAAATGCTGGACGCCATTGTCCGGGCAAGAGAGGCGGGCCTGAGCGTCCCCCTCGTGTGGAACAGCGGCGGGTACGAGTCCGTTGCGATGTTGCGCCTTCTCGATGGGCACGTGGACATCTACATGCCGGACATCAAGTACGCCGACAACGACGTCGCCCGACGCTTCAGCGACGCGGGCGACTACTGGACGATCGCTCGCGAGGCGATTCGGGAGATGCATCGTCAGGTGGGCGACCTCGAGATCGTCGGGGGTGTCGCGCGCCGGGGCTTGCTGGTGCGTCATCTCATCCTGCCCGAGGGGAGGGCGGGAACGCAAGCGGTCGTCGACTTCCTGGCGGAGGAGATCTCTTCGAACACCTTCATCAACGTCATGGGGCAGTACCGGCCGCAATACCAGGCCGGCAGGTTTCCGGAATTGGATCGCCGGCCGACGGACCAGGAGATCCGAGAGGGCCGTGACTACGCTCGGCGCCGCGGGATGCGACTGGCGGAGTAGCGTTGGTCCGCCGACGTCTTGGCCACACTGTTGCAGGCCGAAGCGTGAGGCGAAATGTCCCGAAGCGTCGAGGGGGGGCGTACCGCGTATCCGGATTTCGGTTGATCGAAGCCCCGTTTATGTCATCGAAGCAGATAGGGGCCCGGCCATGGCACGATACATTTCCACGATGGTCAGTGTGTTGATCGGCGTAGCCGCCTTTCTCACGGTGGTCCTCTGGCCGTCCAAGAGCCACTACGATCCGACGCGAGAGGAACAGCCGGAACCGGAATTGGCCGAGTTGGGTCTCGTGACCGAACCCCCGACGGCCACGACGCCCGTGTCCACTCGGCGGGCGGAAGCGAAACCCTCGACGCGAAAAGTCCCATCCTGGCACCGACCGCGCACACCGGCGCGCCGGGAGGAACGGCACCGCATGGCCCGCAGGCAGATCGCTGAGCCCCGAGACGGTCGGCAGGCCGTGAGCGATCCGCACGTCCTGGCGGCGATGCGTCATGTGCCGCGGCATGAGTTCGTCAAGCCCAGCGATGCCCGGGCGGCCTATGCCGACCATCCCCTGCCGATCGGCTATGGGCAGACCATCAGCCAGCCCTACATCGTGGCGATGATGACGGAGGCCTTGCTTCTTGAGCCGGGCGAGAAGGTGCTCGAGATCGGCACGGGAAGCGGCTATCAGGCCGCCGTGCTGAGCGAGCTCACCCCGCACGTGTTCACGATCGAGATCCTCGAGCCCCTGGCGGACCTGGCGAAGGCCCGGTTCCAGAAGCTTGGGTACAAGACGATCCAATCGAAGCAGGGCGACGGGTACTTCGGCTGGGGCGAGCACGCCCCCTTTGACGCGATCATCGTCACGTGCGCCGCCGGACACGTGCCTCCACCGCTGTTTCAGCAGCTCGCACCGGGCGGCCGGATGGTGGTTCCGATCGGTCAGCCGGGCATGTATCAGCAACTCAAGCTGATCACCAAGGACGCCAAGACAGGACGGCCGCGGTACAAGACCCTGTGCGGCGTCGCGTTTGTTCCGATGACGGGCCGGATTCAACAATGATGCCCTCCGCCTCGGTACGCGCCGACCTGCGGACGTACCTGGCCGTGGCCCTGGTCTCGGCTGCGATCATCGCGCTCCAGCTCGTTCTCATGCGGTGCCTGGCCGTCGCGCGATGGCACCACTTCGCGTACTTCGTGATCAGCACGGCGCTGCTGGGATTCGGTGCGAGCGGGACGTTCCTCACGTTCGTCGGATCGCGATTGGTTGCACGCTTCTCCGTTTCCCTGTGTTGGAGCATTACGGCCTTCGCGTTGGCCACGCCAAGTTGTCTGTGGCTGGCGGAGCGCTTGCCGATCGATACCTATCAGATCCTGCTGCAGTCTCGTCAGGCCGGGCTGCTGATCGTGTACCACGCGTTGATGGTCGTTCCGTTTTTCTTCGGCGCGGTGGCAATCGGGCTTGCGCTGACGGCCTGCCGCGCCGAGGCGCCGAAAGTATACGCGGCGAATCTCGCGGGCAGCGGCGCGGGTGCGGCGTGGGCGATCGGATCGATGTATGTGTTGCGTCCGGAAGAGCTTGTCTGGGCCGTCGCGGCCGTTGGAATGCTCGCGAGCCTGCTTCCTGCGAGTCGGTCGCGGCGAGGGGCGATGAAGTGGCTCGTTGGCGTCGGGGTCCTGGGGGCGCTGATGGGACTGCTGCACGGTCCATTGCCGATCGATCCGTACAAGCCCCTGGCGTCGTTTGAGCAGTTCATCGCCCAGGGGCAGGCGCGACGCGTCGCCCGGCTGGATTCCCCCCGAGGACGGCTTGACCTGATCGAGTCGCCGTTGGCGCATCAGACGCTCTTCGCGTCTCCCCATGCCGATCCGCCCCCGAAGCAGCGGGTCCTATTCCTCGACGGCGGGAGCGCGGCTCCCGTGTTCCGGATCGACTCGGCGGACGAGGCCGCGGTCCTGGATGAGACCCCGATGGCGGCCGTGTATCGATGGCTGCGTCCCAAGCGAATCCTGCTCATCGGCGAGGTGGGCGGCGTGAACGTCTGGTTGGCCAGGCGGTTCCAGGCGGATTCCATCACCGTGGTGCAGCCCAATCGGCAGGTCGATCGGATCCTGCGAGAGAACCGCGAGGCAGCCCGGCACGTCTTCGCCGGTGCGGACGTGGAGATGGTTCACGCCGAGCCCCGGGGGTTCCTCGAACACACGGATCGGGTCTTTGATCTGATCCAGCTCACGGGATTGGAATCGCTTTCGGCGGGCGCGCCCGGCATGACGGCGATGAGCCAATCGTACGTGGCCACGGTGGAAGGCATCGGGAGATGCCTGGATCGGCTAAGCCCTCGCGGTGTGGTCGCGGTGGCTCGAGGGATCGCCGAGCCGCCACGCGACAACGTGCGCCTCTTCGCCACGTTCGTGGAGGCCATGGAGGGGCGAGGCCTGGTTCCGGCCGCCGAACGCACCGTGCAATTCAGAAACTATCTTGCGGCGTGCACGATGGCCTCGCGGGGCGCGCTCACCGCGAAGACTTGCGAGCGTCTGCAAGCGATCCTGACCGACATGGCGATGGATCCGGTATGGTACCCCGGGATGGCGGTGGAGACGGCCAACCGCATCGATCCCCGACCGGGTCCGGAGGGCACGAGGCTTTCGCATCTGGGGTGGTGCGCTCGCGAGATCCTGTCGCCGCGTCGGGAGGACCTCTACGAGGAGTGGGCGTTCGAGGTCCGACCGGCGACGGACGATCGTCCGTTCTTTCATCACTTCTTTCGTTGGGAATCGTTGTCCAACTACATGGAGGCCTTTGGACGGCAGTGGCTGGTTCATCTGGAGTGGGGGTATGTGATGCTGGTTGCCGCCCTGGTCTGGCTGACGCTGGCGGCGACGGTGCTGATCCCGCTGCCGCTTGCGTTTCGGCGTCGAGAGCGGGGAGGAAGGGGCTATCGCCTGACGACGGGGGTGTACTTCTGTAGCCTTGGCTTGGGCTATATGCTGCTCGAGGTGACGCTGATGCAGGATTTCACGCGTGTGTTGGCCGAGCCCGTGTTCGCGGTTGCCGTCGTCCTGGCGGCGTTTCTTGCCTGCAGCGGGGTCGGTAGCTTCCTTGCGGGACGGGCTGCCGCGGGCACGCCGTATGACATCTCGCGGCCGGTCACGTTCATCGTATTGCTCGGGGTGGCCTACGTCCTGTTGGTCAGGCCGAGTCTTGATGCGGTGTTGCCCTGGCCTCTGGCGGCCAGGGCGTGCGTCTGCCTTGCCACGGCGGGGATCCTGGCCTTGCCGATGGGGATGCCGTTCCCGCGGGGGCTGCTCCGGCTCCATGCCGGCGCCCCGCAGCTCATCCCGTGGGCGTGGGGGGCAAACGGGTTTGCCTCCGTGATCGCGGCGGTCCTGGCGGTGGTGTTGGCGATGGGGTTGGGGTTCACAAGGGTTGTGTGGATCGCCCTTGTGGTCTATACCGTGGCGGGGTTGATCAGCCGGAGATTGCCCGCCGTGGAGGCTTCGGGGGTCGGTTCTCCCGTGGAGTGAGCAACGCAGAGCATGCACACCGGATGGGTAGTGATTGCAGTCGGCATCGTTGCGGCCGTCGTTCTTCTCGTCGCGATTCCCGTGATCTATCGCCGCCGCCGAACGATGGCTGTCGATCTGGGGCAGATCCAGGATTGGGCATCCTTGGAGGCCGCGGAGCGGATACGCAAACTGGAGACGTGGGCTTCGCAAACGGATCGATCGGATGCGACGACGGCCGCCGGCCTCATCATGCTCGGCTGCGCATGGATTGACCGTGGATTGCCGGAACGCGCGGTTCGTCCGTGTCAGCGAGCGTACCACATGGAGCCGGGATACAAGTCGGCGATGCTCCTGGCGTTCTCCTGCATGAAGGTGAATCGGGAGGACGAGCACCGGCTTCTCGAAAGGATCGTGGAGACGTGGCGGGAGACGGGTTGCCCGGAGATCGGGCACTCGCACGTGGAGCGCGTCCTGCTGTCCAATCACCGAGAAGATTCACTGCCGGACGAGACCACCGCCGTCGGCGCGGCGATTGGGTCCTTGCCCTCCTGGCGGCTGCGCGAGCAGCTCCGCGTCGCAATGGCGGAACGTCCGGATTGGGCGGATGTCCTCCGCAAGACGGCAGTCCCCCATCGCTCGTGAAGGCGGTTCGAACGGCGCAATGCGTTTACTTCGCCGCAGGCGGGTGCTAGAGTACGCGTCATCCGGAGCGTTTTGATGAGCCACCACAACGACACGAACGACGAGGCGTCGGAAGGCTCTGAGCAGGAGCCTCTCGATTCCGATTCGGAGCTCGAATACGAGGACGAGGCGACGCGGATCAGCTGGAAGAAGTGGTTGTTCATCGTCGTCGCCGTGGTCGTCGTGTGGACGATCGTGGAATCTCGGCGACGCGTGGGGTGGGAGATCGAGTGGCGGCACGATCTCGACGCCTGTCTGGCCGACGCCAAGGGTCCGCCGCGCAAGGCCGTGATCCTGCTGGTGCACCGGAAGGGTTGCACCCTGACCGAGGACATCGATCGAGACATCTTCAGCTTGCAGCACATCTACAAGTGGGCCATGCGGGGCATCCCGTGTCGCCTCGTCTGGGAAGAGCATCCGGAGATCGTTCGCAAGTACGACCTCAAGGAGTCTCCCACCTTGCTGATGCTGAGCCCCGAGGGCGAGGACGTCTTTCGCTGGTCGGGACAGCAGATTACCCCCCACATCCGCAAACGCTTCCACAAGTACGCGACGGGCGAAACGGACGAGGGGACGTATCGCTCCCCATCGACACGCACCGGCTCCGACGCGTCCCAATGAACCGGGGAGTCTCGCGTGCCCTCATCCCGTGAGCTATGCATCCGGTTGCTCGATGCCCCGTTTCCCCGAGACGTTCGTCGTATCCTCCTGCCGGACCGCGGTCGAATCCTGATCACGCAATTCGACAAGCTCGGGGATGTGCTCTGTTCCACGGCCGCGATCCACATGCTCCGGGAGCACCTTCTCGATGCGCATCTCGCTGTGGCGGTCCAGCCGTACGCACGTGCGGTTCTCGAGGGGAACCCGGACGTGGATGAGATTCTCGAGCTGTCGGTCCCGTGGTCGTCGGCACGCTTCGCGGGGTCGGTGGGCGAGCGCTTGCGGCGTGTGCGTGAGGTCGGGCGAGGCCTGCGTGCTCGACGCTTCGATCTTGGCTTGGACCTTCAGGGGAATCCGCTCAACGCGCTTCTGCTGCGGCTGGCCGGAATCCCGATTCGCGTGGGCATGTGTCAGCTCGGGGGGAACGCGTGGCTGACCGCCGGACAGCGCATGGACTGGTTTGCCAATCGCGTGGCGTTTCGCCTCCGGCTCATCGAGCGGCTTACCGGGCGAGGGGGAGAGCCCAAGACCCGGTTCTTCGTGCCGACCGAGGAGAGGGAGTGGGTGCATCGGACCGTGTGCCGTCCGGCAGGGGACCTGCCGGTCGTTGCCGTCTGCCCCCTCGCCGAGAATCCGGTACGGATGTGGCCCCGGGAGCGGTACGTCGAACTGGGCCGGCGGCTCGCCGGCAAGGCGGCCCTTGTGTTGCCCCACGCGCCGGGGGAGGCGGCGCTTGCCGCATCGTACGCGGAGGCGTGGCGTGACCTGGACCACTGTGAGATTGTCCAGACGGACACGTTGGCGAGACTCGGCGCGGTCCTGTCGGCGAGCACGGTTGTCGTGACGGGCGACTCGGCGCCGATGCACCTCGCGGTGGCTGTGGGGACCCCTGTGGTGGCCCTCTTCGGTCCGAGTCCTCCTTCGGCCGCGGGTCCCCTCGACTGGGAGGTCAACCGCGTTCTGGAGCCGGCGATCCTCTGTGGCCCCTGCTTGTGGGGGCCGCATGCCGCGGCCTGCGAATCCAAGCGGTGCCTGAAGTCGATTTCCGTGGACCGAGTCGCCCGCGCGGTCTTCGAGGTCCTCGGACGGTAGGCCTCGGCGGCTTCTGCCGGACCTGAGGAGGCGATGGGTCTCCGCTCCGCCCTGGGACCCATAACCCACGGGGGCCGAGCCCGGACGGAATTTCCTTTTCGGGCCGATCCGATTTCACGTAGTCGGAAAGATATCGTACGTTGCAGTGGGTCACAAGGACTCGCGTCCCTGAGTTCGAGGTCGATGGGTGGCCGCCGAAGGGGTTGGCCGGATCGCCTTGACCCTGGGTCTCCACGGGCCCATTGAGGGAGTGGAACGGACTCAAGCCATGTATGCGCTACAGACGTATGAACCGACATCGGCCGTGATGCGAGCACTCGAGATGCTCAGCGCCAACCTTGCACAGGAGCGCCGGGCGAATGTGAACCGGCGCGGCAAGGATCGCAAGACTCTCGAGGCGCTCTGTCGCATTTTCTTCTTCGTGCAGGGGGACAGCCGTACCTCGTCTCTGCCCGCCCGGACACGGAACATCTCGAACAAAGGCATCGGCCTTGTGGTGAAGCGGTGTTTCCACGAGGGCGAGCCCATCGAGATCGCGATCAATCGGAAAGGCAAACCACCGATGCACATGGCCGGCTTGGTGCGCTTCTGCCGCTACGTGGCAGACGGGTTCTTCGAGATCGGGGTGGAGTTGATGTACGCGGGAGATGCCCCGATCTTCTCCGAGAATCCCATTTACGCCATGCAACAGCTGCCCTGGCTTGAAGAGGCGCTCCGGCGGAAGAACGAAAGCGCCTTCGCGGGCTGTATTCCACGGAAGCGGCCGCACTTCGAGCGTTTGATGCGGTAGTCGTACCTCTGCAGGCCCCACGGGTGAAGACGCTGTCCTGGGTTGCAGAGCAGCAAGGGGAAGCACCTAAAGTGCAGTGCGGCGCAAGTCGATAGCCCTAGACACGGAAGAGAGTAGTCGAAATGGGCGGGTTCGAAGAGGCATTTTCTCCGCCTAGCGCTCGAGGCTCGTCATGGGCAGCACGGGTCCCTACAGACCGCCGCCGCAGATCGTCGAGACCATCGACTTCATCAGTGAACAGTTATCGGAGCGCAATACAGGGGAATCGGAACGCCGGCGAGCGAAACGCAGCGAGCTGCGCATCTCCTGTGAAGTCTACTTCTTCGTTCGCTCGTCTAGTGATACCGGTTCCCTGCCGGGTCAGACGAGAAACATCTCCCGCAACGGCGTTGGCGTCCTTGTCCGCCGGAGCTTCCACGAGAATGAGCCGATCGAGGTCCGCATCGTACCGTCGGGACGGCCCGCGTTGCACATGGCCGGGCTCGTTCGTTTTTGCCGCTACATATCGGACGGGTTCTTCGAAGTCGGCGTCGAGCTGAAGCACGCCAGCGCGCAGCCCATCTTCGGCGACGACGCGGTTGAAGGAATTCACCTGGATTGGGTGGTCGAGGCCATGGAGCGAAAGAGCAAGAACGCGTTCTCCATCCAACGAAGGTGAACCCGGGCGGGGATATGGGAAACGGATACGAGGGGGAGAGAAGCCTGAGGCTGGAGACGGGATCACGCATCAGGAAAGCGTCGGCACGAACGGGACGCACGGCTCAGAAGGCACAGGCTGCTCCTTCCGGGTAGTGGGAGACGGACGCGGGCAGGCACCGTCGGTGCGGCTCCGCCCGGAATCCCGCGCAGCAGATGAGGCGCGAAGAACATGGTCCGGCCTGACGAATTCCTGGCACCGCCGCATATCCTCCAGACCATCGACATGATCAGCGATGAGCTCGGACGGAATCGCCCACCGGAATCCGAGCGCCGCACCAGCGAGCGGAAGGATCTGCGAGTCGGTTGCGTACTCTTCTTCTTCGTCCGCGCCCCACACACAACGGCCAAGGTCC
>CAZKCX010000017.1:3058-22550 GCA_964550865.1 uncultured Planctomycetales bacterium | reverse complement strand
GTGCATCGAGCGTCACGGCCTGCTCGACGGTGAACGGCCCGACCGCCCTGCGCTCGAGCCGGGTGAGGCATCCGCCCACCTCCAGGCGCTCGCCGAGGTCACGGACGATCGAGCGGACGTACGTGCCCCGGCCGCAAGAGAGCTCGAAATCCAGCTCGGGCCACTCGTAGCGGAGGACCTCGAGCGAATAGACCGTCACCGGCTTCGCGTCGAGCCGGACCGTTTCTCCCTGGCGAGCGAGTTTGTAGGCGGCACGCCCACCGACCTTCACGGCGCTGTACCGAGGGGGCGTCTGCAGGATCGTCCCCAAGGACGAGGCCATCGCGGAGGCAACGGCGTCACGCTCCGGGGGCCGGGCGATCTCGACGGGCTTCGTCTCGCCGTCGGCGTCGTGCGTATCGCTGACGAGATCGAGTCGCGCCGTCGCGGCGTAGACCTTGGGCAGGTCCATGATCTGCTCGACCAGCTTGGTGGCCTTGCCCATGCAGACCACGAGCACGCCGCACGCCATCGGATCGAGCGTTCCGCTGTGCCCCGACTTTCGGACGTTCGTAATGCGTCGGACGCGGTCGAGCGCGCGGGCCGACGTGATACCGGCCGGCTTGTACAGGTTCACGATACCGTCGAACGGGATTCCCTTGTGCTTCATGCCGCGATTGTACTCTGCCGGCGACGGCACACCATACAGGGAGCAAACAACGCGGACGTTGCATCTGAGAGAGGGGCCCTTTCGACGGGGTGTCTCGGCGCTTGCAGGGACCGCGGAATGAGGGTAGGTTCTCAACGGCATCCTTCGGCGGCTCCAGGACTTGAACGATCAACAACCTGCACGGGTCAAGGTCAGCGGCTCCTCTGCCTCTGCTCGAGGCGGGCCGGACGCGTCAACGCATGCGCAAGGGGCAAACCAGACAACCCGGACCTGCCGTCCCACCCCTCGCCGGCAAGGGGGTGGTTGGGGCGTGCCTCCTTGCATTCCTTACGGGGTGTGAAGGCCTCCAGGAACGCCGGGGCATCGGCGACGTGATGGCGGGCGCGTCGACGCGTCCCGTCGGGCGTCTTGCTCAGGCGGATCCCGCCGCCGCCGAACCGCCCCGCTTGGACGAAGATTCCTCCTTGCCGGATTACCTTGCCTATGCAGCGCTCCACAACCCGGGCTTGGAGGCGGCGTTCAACCGGTGGAAGGCCAGTTTGGAGCGTGTCCCTCAGGTGCGGGCCCTGCCCGACCCGAAGTTCAACTACGCCTATTTCATTCGCGAGGTGGAGACCCGCGTCGGACCGCAGAAGCAGCGCTTCGGGCTGTCGCAGACGTTCCCGTGGTTCGGGAAGCTGGAGCTTCGCGGAGACGTCGCCGCCCAGGCCGCACAGGCCGCACATCAGCGCTATGAGGCCGCCAAGCTGAAGCTCTTCCATCAGGTGAAGACCGCCTACTACGAATACTACTATCTGGCCCGCGCCGTCGACGTGATGGAGGCAGCCCGCGACTTGGTCACGTATCTCGAAAGGGTCGCGCGAACGAAGTACAAGGTGGGCGAGGCCCAACACGCGGACGTAATCCGTGCGCAGGTCGAATTGGGCAAGCTGGAGGATCGGCTTCGCTCGCTTCGCGGGTTGCGTGCACCGATCGTCGCGCGCCTCAACGCGGCGATGAATCGCCCGGCCGACGCCGAGGTCCCCTGGCCGAAGTCCCTGCCGGAGGAACGAATCGCGCTGGGCGACGCCGAGCTGCTGTCGTGGCTCCGCGAGGCGAATCCGGAGCTGAAGGCCCTCGAGTTCGAGATCCTCAAGCAACGACGCGCGATCGACCTGGCCAAGAAGGACTACTTCCCCGACATCACCGTCGGCGTCGATTTCACCGACGTGGGCGACGCCGTTGAGCCGAACCCGCAGGGCCTCAAGGCCCCCTTCGCGCGTCGTAGCGCGGCGCGAATCCTCCAAGGACAGGGCGACTTCGTCGACGCGACCAACATGCTCCAAAGCGCCCTGCCGGGTGAGGGCCCGGGGGACTCCGGCCAGGATGCGTGGATGCTCTGGATGTCCTTGAACATCCCCATCTGGTACGAGAAGTATAGCGCGGGCGAACGAGAGGCCCGTGCTCGCTACCACGCAGCCCTTCAGAGCAAGACCGACCGCGAAAACACCCTCGTCAGCCAGGTGAAGATGGCCCTGTACTACTACCGCGACGCCGAGCGGAAGACCGGCCTCTATCGCGACACCCTCATCCCGAAGGCGGACGAATCGCTGAAGGCGACCGAGACGGCGTTCCGTGCGGACAGGGCCACCTTCCTGGATCTGATCGACGCGGAGCGCGTGCTCCTGGAATTCCAACTCTCGTACGAACGCGCCCGGGCGGATCGGGCACAGCGTCTGGCCGAGCTCGAGATGCTCGTCGGGAAAGTCATCCCCGCGACAGCAGCGACGACGCAGTCGGCCGGGCTCGCCCCGATGGGTCCTCCCGTGCCGAGCCGCCCCGAGATGTGATCGCAGATCGACTCCGCCACACGATCGCGCACCCGCGTGTGGAGTGTGACGGACGCTTCCGTTTAGAGCTCCGTCACATCGAAGACATCTAAAGGAGCAGGCGAAGCATGTACCCTATGCGTTCCCTCATGATGCGCCTTGGCAGGACTTGAGGACCCCGCATGAGCAGACTCAACGCATTCGCTTCGCATCTCGGGAAGGCACTTGCGGTCGTGCTGATTGTCGTCTCGTTCGCCGTCGGCTACTGGGTCGGCGCGCCGGCGCAGAAGGAATCGGCCTCTCCGCAACCGACCACACGCAAGGCCGGCCCGCAGATGTGGACGTGCTCGATGCACCCGCAGGTGCGACAGCCCAAGCCCGGCCAGTGCCCGATCTGCGCGATGGACCTGATCCCCGTCGAGGACGAAGGCGGGCCGGATCAACTCGCCCGCACACTGCACCTCTCTCCGCGAGCCCGGAAGCTGGCCCAGATCCAGACCTCGCTCGTCGAGCGGAAGTTCGTCGAGGCGGAAGTCCGCATGGTCGGCAAGGTCGAGCTCGACGAGACGCGCGTCGGCTCAATCACCGCGTGGGTGCCCGGCCGCATCGATCGGCTCTATGTGGACTACACCGGCGTCGCCGTTCGAAAGGGCGACGAGATGGTATACCTCTACAGCCCCGATCTGCTGGCAGCGCAGGAGGAACTCATTCAAGCGATCCAGGCCGCCAAGGAGCTCAAGAAGAGCGACCTGGAACGCCTGCGCGACAGTGCGACGCGAAACGTGTCCGCGGCGAGAGAGAAGCTACGGCTGTTGGGCCTGACCGACGAGCAGGTCGAGAAGATCGAGCAGCGTTCCTCTCCGAGCGATCATCTCACGATCCACGCGCCGATGAGCGGCATCGTGGTCGAGAAGGAGGCCGTCGAGGGGATGTACGTCCAGACGGGCACACGGATCTACACCGTGGCGGATCTTTCGCAGGTGTGGGTCCTGCTTGACGCCTACGAATCCGACCTGATGTGGGTGCGCTACGGCCAGGAGGTCACCTTCGAGACCGAGGCCTATCCGGGCATGGTCTTCAAAGGGCGAATCGTCTTCATCGATCCCGTGCTCGATCCGAAGAGCCGGGCCGTCGACGTCCGTGTGAACGTGCCCAATCCCGAGGGTCGACTCAAGCCCGGGATGCTCGTGCGTGGCGTGGTCCGCGCGAAGGTTGCCTCCGAAGGGAAGGTGATGGACCCCGACCTGGCGGGAAAGTGGATCAGCCCCCGCCATCCCGAAATCGTCAAGGACGAGCCCGGCACGTGCGACATCTGCGGCATTCCCCTCGTACCGGCCGAGTCGCTCGGGTACGTGGCGGTCGACCCAAACCAGGCGCAGCCCCCGCTTGTGCTCCCCGCCTCCGCGCCGTTGATCACCGGCAAGCGAGCGGTGGTGTACGTCGCGCTGCCCGACAAGCCCGGGCACTACCAGGGACGTGAGATCGTGCTCGGCCCCCGCGCGGGCGATCACTACATCGTCAAGGACGGCCTGAAGGAGGACGAACGCGTCGTGACCCACGGCAACTTCAAGATCGACAGCGCTCTGCAGATCCAGGCCAAGCCCAGCATGATGAATCCGCCGGAGGAGAAAACCGAAGGCAAGCAGCCGACCACGCAAGCCAAGCCACAGACGAAGTGCCCTGTCATGGGGGGCGATATCGACAAGGCCGTCTTCGTGGATCACGAGGGCAAGCGAATCTACTTCTGCTGCCCACCCTGCATCGAGACGTTCAAGGCGAATCCGGAGAAGTACCTGGCCAAGCTCGCCAAGGAAGGGGTGAGGCTCGAGGAAGCACCGGCGCCGGATGTGCCACCGCATGTCCGCCGGCAACTCGGTGCCGTGCTCGATACCTACCTCGCCTGCCATCACGCGCTCAGCAAGGACGATCTGAAGACGGCGCAGAAGGCGGCCGGTCGGCTGAACGACGCATTCGAACGAGTCGATCCGTCATCGTTGTCCGGTCCCGTCGAGGCTCTATGGACCAAGATGACCAAGGGCCTGGCCGAGACGATTACACGACTGCACGACGCGAAGGACATCGAGGTCTGCCGCAGGGCGTTCGCCTCGCTGTCGGACGCAATGATCCGCCTGACGCACTTGTTCGGCACGGGCGGCACGGGCCCGCTGTACGTGATCCACTGCCCGATGGCCTTCGATAACCGCGGCGCGGATTGGCTCCAGCGGACCAAGGACGTCGCCAACCCGTACTTCGGCGCATCCATGTTCAAGTGCGGGGAGGTGACCCGCACGATTCGACCCACAACCACCACGGCTACCGCGCCGTCGGCTGATTGAGTTCCATGCGGGAATCTTCGGACAGTTTGCTAAGTTTGGGTGGCCCACCTCTTCAGAGGTGGGGGACACGAATTCCGCTGCGCATTCGCGTCCTTATCGCCGAAGCGATGGACCCCTTCGGCTGAAGCCATGGGCCGACCACAATGAAGTCTTCTGCAGCGCACGGGTCAACTTTCCCTGAAGGCAGCTTACACGCGACGCAGGCACCCGAATGAGCGACACGCCGAACGAATCCAACCCGTCTCCCGAGTCGTCCTGGATCGGACGCGTCATCCGGTTCTGCCTCGAGAACAAACTGATCGTGTTCCTGGCTCTCATCGCGTTCATTGCGTGGGGCCTGTACGTCGCCCCGTTCGACTGGGAGCTCGGCTGGTTCCCGCGGAGCGCCGTGCCCGTCGACGCGATTCCCGACCTCAGCGAGAACCAGCAAATCGTTTTCACCGAATGGCCCGGCCGATCGCCCCAAGACGTCGAAGACCAGATCACGTATCCACTCACCGTCGCGCTACTGGGCATCCCCGGCGTAGAGACCGTTCGCAGCCAATCCATGTTCGGCTTCTCAAGCATCTACGTGATCTTCAAGGAAGACATCGAGTTCTACTGGTCGCGCTCGCGGATCCTCGAGAAGCTCAACGCCCTGCCGGCGGGCACGCTTCCCCCGAACGTCCAACCGATGCTCGGGCCGGACGCCACCGCCCTCGGGCAGATCTTCTGGTACACGCTCGAGGGGCTCGACGAAGACGGCAACCCGACCGGTGGGTGGGATCTGCACGAGCTGCGGACCATCCAGGACTGGCAGGTCCGCTACGCGCTCATGTCGGCCGACGGCGTCAGCGAGGTCGCCTCCGTGGGCGGCTTCGTGCAGGAATATCAGATCGACGTCGACCCCGACGCGATGCGGGCCGCGGACGTCACGCTCGAGGAGATCATCTCGGCTGTCCGGCAGTCGAACATCGACGTGGGTGCGCGCACGATCGAGGTCAACAACGTCGAGTACGTGATCCGCGGCCTGGGCTTTGTCGAGGCGCTGCCGGACCTCGAGAACGCCGTCATCCAGGTGCACGACAACGTGCCCATCTACGTCAAGAACGTCGCGCATGTAAGCCTCGGCCCGGCGCTGCGTCGCGGCGCCCTCGACAAAGAGGGCGCGGAGGTCGTCGGCGGCGTGGCCGTCGTCCGCTACGGCGAGAACCCGCTCGCGGCCATTAAGAGCGTCAAGGCCAAGATCGAGGAGATCGCCCCCGGCCTGCCGAGCAAGACGCTCGCCGACGGCACGGTCAGCAAGGTCCACATCGTGCCCTTCTACGATCGCACGGGCCTGATCTATGAAACCCTCGGCACGCTCGACACCGCGCTGACGCACGAGATCCTCGTCACGATCATCGTCGTGCTCATCATGGTCATGCACCTGCGGAGCTCGGTGCTGATCTCGGGCCTGCTGCCCGTCGCGGTGCTGATGACCTTCATCATGATGAGGCTGTTCGACGTGACGGCGAACATCGTCGCCCTGTCGGGCATCGCGATCGCCATCGGAACGATGGTCGATATGGGCATCGTCATCTGCGAGAACATCTTGCAGCATCTCGACCGGGCCGACGAAAAGGACCGGCCCGTCGACGTCGTCCACCGCGCATCGAGCGAGGTGGGCGGCGCGGTGATGACGGCCGTCGCAACGACCATCATCGGCTTCCTGCCGGTCTTCGCGATGACGGGCGCCGAGGGCAAGCTCTTTAAGCCGCTGGCCTTCACGAAAACCTTTGCGCTGTTCGCGTCGCTGATCGTCTCGCTGATCTTCATCCCGCCGGCGGCGCAGCTCCTGTTCACCGGCCGGATCCGCCGCAGCGTCCTTCGCATCGGCTTCTACGTCGCACTGATCGTTGCGGGCATCGGGGTGGGCGTGCGGTTCGCCTGGTGGGCGGGGCTGCTGATCGTCCTCGTCGCGGCATACCGTCTCACCGAACGATGGGCGCCGACATGGGTCAAGCGGACCATGCTCTGGGCCGGCACGGCCATCGCAGTCGCGATTGTGACCGTCCTGCTCACGCTCGACTGGTTGCCGTTGGGTCCGGAGAAGGGCCTGACCAGCAACCTCCTCTTCATCGCCGTGATGATCGGCGGGCTGCTGGCGTTCTTCCAGCTCTTTCGGCGGATGTACGGCTCGATCCTCGGCTGGTGCCTGCGTCACAAGGCCGCATTTCTAGCCCTTCCCGTGACACTCCTGCTGATCGGCGGAATGGTCTGGCTCGGCTTCGACACGGTATTCGGCTGGCTGCCGAAACCCGTTCGGCAGTGGTCGCCCGTCAAGACGGTCGCGAACGCGTTCCCCGGGCTGGGCAAGGAATTCATGCCGCCCCTGGACGAAGGCTCCTACCTGCTCATGCCGACGACAATGGTGCACGCCTCCATCGGAGAGGCCCTCGACATCCTCCAGAAGCAGGACAAGGCCATCTACCAGATCCCCGAGGTCGATCAAGTCGTCGGCAAGCTGGGCCGCGTCGAGAGCGCGCTCGATCCCGCGCCCGTGTCCATGATCGAGACGGTCATCAACTACAAGGACGAGTACCTGACCGACGACGACGGGCGACGCCAGACCTTCCGCTACGATCCCAACGCCACGGATCTCGTTCGCAACGTCGAGGGCGAGCCCGTCCTCGCCGCCGACGGACAACCCTACAAGACCCGCGGCCGATTTCTGCGGGACGAACAGGGCAAGCTCATCCCCGACCCCGATGGCATGCCGTTCCGCCAGTGGCGACCGCCGCTCGATCCCGAAATCAACCCCGGCCGAAAGGCATGGCCCGGCATTGAGGAGCCCGACGACATCTGGAACCGGATCGTCGACGCGGCCCAGGTCCCCGGCGTGACGTCCGCGCCGAAGCTCATGCCCATCAAAGCGAGGCTCGTGATGCTGCAATCCGGCATGCGGGCGCCGATGGGCGTGAAGGTCAGCGGGCCCGACCTCCAGACGATCGAGGACGTCGGCATCCAAATCGAGCAGTACCTCAAGGAGATCCCCTCCATCGATCCGCCGACCGTCAACGCCGACCGGATCGTCGGCAAGCCGTACCTCGAGATCGACATCAATCGGCGCGCGATCGCTCGCTACGGCATCAAGCTCAAACAGGTGCAGGACGTCATCGAGGTCGCCATCGGCGGGCGTCCCATCTCGATGACGGTCGAAGGCCGCGAGCGCTACCCCATCCGCGTGCGATACAAGCGGGAGCTGCGCGACAGCATCGAGGCGCTCGGCACGATCCTGGTGGCCGCCCCGGACGAGACGCAGATCCCCCTGACGCAGCTCGCCGAGATCACGTACGTCCGCGGACCGCAGATGATCAAGAGCGAGGACACGTTCCTCGTCGGCTACGTGACGTTCAGCGGCCGTGAGGGAACGGCCGAGGTGGACGTCGTCGAGGAGGCGCAGGCGTACCTCAAGCAGAAGATCGACAGCGGCAAGTTCACGCTGCCGGCCGGCGTGAGCTACCGCTTCGCGGGCAACTACGAGAATCAACTTCGCGCGCAGCGAATGCTCAGCATCGTCCTGCCGGTGGCCTTGTTCATCATCTTCATCATTCTCTACTTGCAGTTCCGCGCGGCGTCGATCGCCCTGCTGGTCTTCTCCGGCATCGCGGTGGCCTGGGCGGGCGGCTTTGTCATGATCTGGCTGTACGGCCAGCCGTGGTTCCTGGACTTCAGCGTCTTAGGTGAGAACCTGCGCGATCTGTTCGCCGTGCACCGAATCAACTTGAGCGTCGCGATCTGGGTGGGCTTCCTCGCGCTGTTCGGCATCGCGTCCGACGACGGCGTGGTAATGACGACCTATCTCCGCGACGTCTTCGCCGAGCGCAAGACGCGGACCCTGGAGCAAATCCGCGAGGCCACGATTGAGGCGGGTCTGCGGCGGGTGCGCCCGTGTCTCATGACAACCGCAACCACACTTCTCGCCCTTGTGCCGGTGCTGACCTCCACGGGCCGTGGTTCGGACATCATGGTTCCGATGGCCATTCCCGTCTTCGGCGGCATGGCGGTCGAGGTGATCACCATGCTCGTCGTGCCGGTGGTCTTCTGTCTCGGTCAGGAAGTCCGGGCGCGGGCCTCCGGCACCGAGTGAACGGTTCCGGGCGGTCCTCTCCCTCGCCATGTGCTCGGAATCCGCCCCGGTCGACGAGGGTGGATGTCGGGAGTCTTCACGGAAAACTGGCACGATCTTCATTCGACGGTTTTGCGTCAATCCTATCCTCGCGTCGGGGACCTGGTCGTGCGAAGCCATTGACTCTTCGTGTGTCGACCGCGAGAATCGCCGCTTCGGTCGGGCGGCGGCCGGGTACAAGGGGGGGACATGCGAGGGATCAACCGGTTTGCGAAGATGACCAAAGACCCGCTGCAGGCCCTGGAGGGTCGCGCCATGTCGGACACGGACGTCCAACGCTTCTACCGCTACCAGGCCTATATCTACGACAAGACGCGATGGACGTTCCTGCACGGTCGGCGTCCGGCCGTGGAGCGGCTGCAGCTGCGCCCCCATAGCCAGGTGCTCGATGTCGGATGCGGGACGGGCCTGAATTTCCGTTTTCTGCAGGAGCACCTCGACCCGCGGCACAGCCGCATTGTGGGGGTGGATTTCAGCGAAGACATGCTCAGCCGTGCGAGACGACGCATCGAGGATCGCGGGTGGCCGAACGTGGAGCTGATCCGCGCGGACGCGACCGCGATGGAGTTCGCTTCGCGGTTCGACGCCATCCTGTTCGCCTACAGCCTCACGATGATTCCCGATTTCGCCTCGGCCCTGCGACGGGCGAGCGCGTTGCTGGCGTCCGGCGGTCGTCTGGTCGTTCTCGACTTCTCGACCTTCGACGGCTGGGGACCGCTGGCGCCGATGCTTCGTAGGTGGCTGGCTTGGCATCACGTTCAGACGGAACGGCCGTACGCCGAGACGATGCGGTCGCTCTTTCACGACGTCGAATGGACCCCATGGCTGGGGGGCTACGGTTTCACCGCAGTGTGCAGGAGGCCCGTTGATGGTTCCCGTCATTGACATGCCGACGCCCACCAAGCGTCCGTTTCTCGAGAAGGTGGTCTTCCACGGTATCGTGTTCAACATGTCGTGGGAGGATCCCGAGATGGACCGCCGCGCGTTTCAGATCACGCCCACGGACCGCGTGGTGTCCATCACGTCGGCGGCCTGCAATCCGCTGAACATCCTCTGCCAGAATCCGCGCTCGTTGACGTGCGTGGACGGCAACCCCGCGCAGAACGCCATCCTCGAGCTGAAGCTCGCGGGCATCATGGAGCTGGATCACGAGGCGTTCTACGACATCTTCGCGGCGCGGAAGCCGTCGCGCGTCCTGCCGATCTACGCCACCAAGCTACGACCCCATTTGACCCGGCGGTCACAACGGTTCTGGGATCGGAACCTGCGCATTGTCGCGCAGGGTCTCTATCGGCACGGCAGGACCGGCCTGTTCTACAAGGTCTTGCGCGCCTACTTGCGGATCCTCGGCATCGACGCGTCGAAGACCGAGGCGTTCTTCGAATGCCAGACCCTCGACGAGCAGCGGGCCTACTACTATGAACATATCGCCCCGCGCCTCTGGCGGCGGACGAGCCGGGCGTTCATGAACTTCAAGCCGCTGATCTGGCTGGCGGGCGTGCACCCCTCGCAATTCCGCCTCGTGGACGGCCGCCACGACATCTACGAGTACATCAAGGAGCGGATGGAATACGCCCTCACGCACGTGCCGATCCACAGCAACTACTTCTTCAGCCAGGCCGTCACGGGGCGCTTTCGCGGGGGGCACGTGCCGCCCTACCTCCTCGCGGAGAACTTCGAGGCGCTGAAAAACAACGTGGACCGCGTCACGATCGTCAACGGCTGGCTCGGCCCGCATCTCGACACGCTCGAGCCGGGCTCGATCGACAAGTTCAACCTGCTCGACATCTTCGACTGGATGCCCGACCACGTCATCGAGCAGACGTTCCAGAGCATCCTGCGGGCGGCATCGCCGGGGGCGACGTTGATCTATCGATCGGGGAGCTATCGACTCGAGCCGCCGGCCGGCGTTCGGCCGTATCTGCGCCACCAGGACAAGCTGTCGAAGGAGCTCCTGGCGATCGATCGATCGGCCGCCTACGGCAGCTTCTATGTGTTCACCGTCCAGGACACCCCCTACGCCGAGGAAGCGGCCCGTACGTCACGGATCTCCGCCTGATCTCTGCTCGCACTGCCGGGCGTCCGGCGAGCCCAGCAAGAGGAGGCCCCGCGCGGTGGCGTGGGCACCCTTTCGTCAGATGTGGAAGCCTTTCGCTTAGGGACGTGCGGCCCGCCAGCCGGCATGAAGCTGCTTGGTTAGCGCCTTGACCAACTCGGCGTTCTCGGGGCGTTCGGCGATGTTGACGTTCTCTTGCGGGTCGGTCTGGTGGTCGTACAGCTCGACGCGTTGCCAGTCCTTGCCCTTCACGGTCCATTCGGTGAATCGATAGCGATCGGTCCGCATCGAATAGCCCATCGCCCGTCCCACCTTGCGCACGCCACGCGGATACTGGCTGAAGGCGGCCTTCTTCCACGGCCGATCCGGTCGTTCGACCAACGGCTTGAAGCTCGTGCCCTCCAGGCCGTCCGGCAGCGACAGCCCGCATAGCTCGCACAGAGAGGGGTAGATGTCGACGAACTCGACGAGGGCAGCGCTGCGCCCCCCCGCGGTCTTCTGGCCCGGCACGCTGATGATCATCGGAACCCAGGTCGACGTCTCGAAATTGGTGTGCTTGCACCATAGGCCGTGTTCGCCGAGCTGCCATCCGTGATCGCCCCACAGAATGACGATCGTCTTGTCGCGCAGCCCGAGCCGCTTCAGCGCGTCGAGGACCTTGCCCACCTGGGCGTCCGTGTAGCTCACGCAGGCGTAGTAGCCGTGCACGAGCTGGCGATCCTTGCCCGGAGGGAGGGGACCTTTCTTCGGAATGTCGTTGTAGTTCCGCAGCTCCCCCCAGTTCGTCAAAGCCAACGACGGGGCACCCTTCGGCGGATACGGGTTGTCCGCCAGCGGCAGTGTCTTCGGGTCGTACAGGTCATAGTACTTCTTGGGCGCGACAAACGGCAGATGCGGCTTGTAGAACCCGACGGCGAGGAAGAACGGCCGATCCTTCACCTTGCGCATCGCCTCGATCGCCGCGTCGGCAATCGCCCCGTCCCGTAGGGCGTTGTCCGGCACGTCGGGGTCTTCCCAGGAGGGCCCGCGCTTCGGGCGGGCCTTGCGGGGATTCTCGCGGAGCTTCAGACCCGTCTTCGGATCGCGTTCGAGCACGACGCCCTTCTTGAGCTTCTGATTCCGGCGGCGCATTTCCGCGACGTTGCGCTTCATCAGCTCGATGTTCTCGCGCTTACCGTAGTTGGGAACACCGGGGAACCAGGACTTCACCGACCAGCTTGCCGGGTCGTCGAACCCGCCGTGGTAGATCTTGCCGAAGCTCTGCGTGTGATAGCCGTTCTGCTTGAAGTGCTGGGGCAACGTCACGACGTCCGGCAGGTACTTGCGAAAGTGCGTCCGTAGGCCGTAGACGCGGGTCGTATCCGGGCGACGCCCCGTTAACAGCGAGGTCCGCGAGGGACTGCAGACTGCCTGCTGGCAGTACGCCCGTGTAAACACCAGACCGGCCGAGGCCAGCCGATCGATGTGCGGAGACTTCACGATCTTGTCCCCGTAGCACCCTAGTTGCGGCCGAAGATCGTCCACGGCGATGAAGAGGACGTTGTAGCGCTGCTTGGCCTCGGCGGGGTCAGGCGAGGCCATCACCGCCAGGGCAGCCCAGGCGGCCAGCGCGAGAAGTGGGAGCGTGCGTGCGTTTTGTGGCATGGGGGTTCTCCGATCGGGATTCACACGCGTAGCAGACCGCGCGCCGTAGCGGGCGTCAAGGGGAGTAGGCCTCAACGCTCCATTCCGTCCAGCCTGGATGGGGGCGCATCTCGATTTCGGTTGCACGAGCGTCCCCGTGCAGATGCTGCGTATTCCTTGCCCGAGCCGCGAGATTCATCTCGCGCGGTCAATCTCCGCGCAGCATGGATGGGGTTCGATGGGCGCAGCTTGACTTGCCATTCACGCACAGATACCGTGAGGACCATCGAACGTCGCGCGGTCGTTCGGGCTCAGCAGGGGCAGTATCCCATGACGAAAACGCATCGCCGGACGATCGGCCTCCCGGCCGTCCTGTTGCTACCGTTGATCCTCGTCGTCGCCGGTTGTGACGCGGTCTACCTCGGTCTGCAAGTCGAGGCGGTGACGGGCGAGAGCCGCACGGCCGTCCAGATCACCGAGGTGGATGCGGGGTCTCCCGCGGACGCGGCGGGCATCGCCCAAGACGATATCATCGTCCGTTTCAACCAGAAGGACGTGTCCTCACTCAGCGCCCTTCGCGAGGAGCTCGCGAGCATCGCCATCGGAGAAACGTTCTCTATCAAGGTCTATCGGTTGAGCACGGCGGACATCGTCGAGGCCACCATCACGCTGACCGGCGATCCGAGCAACTTGCCGACCTCGCTCGGGATGAACATCGCCGACTCGTCCTCTCCGGCCGGTGTCAAGGTCGTCTCCGTGGACTCGGGCAAGGCAGCGGACGATGCGGGCCTGATCGCCAACGATGTTATCACACAATTCGGCGATACGACCGTCTCGGGTGCCGACCAGTTCCGCGCTGCGCTGGCGCAAGTCGCGGAGGACTCCAGCGTGACGGTCACCTATAGCCGAGCCGGGAGTGACGAGGAGAGCACCACGCTCACCGTGGGCTTCGATGCGGTCAGTCGAATGCCCGTGCTTGGCGTGGCCGCCCAAGACCTCTCCGCCGATCTGGCCAAACAGCTGGGCTACCCGGGGCTCTCGGGGGCTCGGGTGACCTCGGCGCTGATCACGTCGCCCGCGTTCGAGGCGGGCGTCATGCCGCGCGACATCATCTTCCGCTTCGGAAATCGAGAGATCGACGAGCTGTCCGACCTGACGTCCGCCGTGAACGCCACGGGCGGGATCGGCACCGTGGAGATCGGCCATACCCGCGCGGGCGACATCCTCGTCACGGACGTCACGTTGGCCGGCCCGCTTTCCGGCAACGACTACACGCTGAGCCTTGGTTTGGCCTTAGCCGAAACGACCGGCGGGCTGCAAATCGTCGAGGTCGTTTCGGGCAGCGTGGCGGAATCCGCCGATCTGCAGCTGGACGACGTCATCACGGCCGTGAACGGCACGACCGTCACCACACCCCAGGAGTTCCATCGGCAAGTCCTCGCGGTCTACGACACGCGTCCCAGGCCCGACGGCGTCTCGCTGAGCACCACCCGGAGCGGCGTGTCCGTCACGCGCTTCCTGTTCTTCCCCACCTCATCGAGCAGCGGTTCCGATAGCACGGGCGGAAGCGGCGGCTGATCGGGAGCATCGGATCTGAAACAGGCTCGCAGGGCGATGGTCGGTGGGTGGTAAGGGTGCAGTTGACTTGGGCCCCCGCCGGGCATATGTATTGTAAGAGATGGGGTTATCGGGCGATCAGGGGGTTTTCTTCTTGCCACGAAGTTCCAACAGCGTTCCCAGTCCGTCCGCACGAAGACTCGGACTTCTGGTCTTTGTCTGCTCGACGCTCGTCGCTGGCGGTTGTGTACCGCCGACCACGTCTCCTGAGCCCCCATCCAACTCCAAGGATGTCGAGCCCAACAACGATCTGACGCTGGCCAAGCGGATCGAGGTCGGCGTCTCCGGCGAGTCTCGCTTCGCGGGTCGCATTCAGCCCTCGACCGACGTCGACGTCTACGCCCTCGGGCCGATGGAGCCGGGCGACCGCATCGTGGCCCGGGTCAGCGCCGCGGATGGGTCGTCGCTCGACGCGCACGCCGCGCTCTTCAATGACGAGGTCGAGATCATCAATCTCAACGACGACGAGGACTACGAAGCGGACATCCTGGACAGCCTGATCGAGCACGACATGCGCCATGCCAGCGCGAATGTCTATCTGGCCGTGACGTCGTCCCCGGCGGCGCCGAGCAGGGGAACGTACACTGTCGAGGTCACGATCACCCGGGACGGGGAAGCCCCGCAACCGCAAGCACAGAACGTCCTACTGGATTTCCGCGGCGGTTCGGTCTTCATTCCCTCCTTCGGGCGGGAAACGGTCGATGCGTTCGCGGCGGCGGAAATCGATGATCGCCTCGCCGGCCGGGATGCGGAGGCGAAGGAGCAGATCCGCACCGACCTGGAGGACCGATACCGCGGCTACGGCATCGAGTTTTATGCCACGGACGATCCTGTCCTGCCGAACGAGGGAGACTACACGCGGCTGCTGTTCGGAGGAGAGCGATCAGGGCTCTTCGGCATTGCCGAACAGATTGACCCGTACAATGCCGATCCCACCGACGAGGCCGTGATCTACACGGAGGATTGGGCGAGCATCCTGCTGATGCCTCCCTCCACCGACGAGATCCTCACGGGAATTGCCAACGTGGCCGCGCATGAGCTGGGGCACCTGCTGGGCTTGCAGCACACGGTCGACATCACGGGGCTGATGGACAGCTCCGGCGGGGCGAGCACGGTGCTCGTGCCGCAGGCGTTCAAGCGATCGCCCGTGAACGACGACGTCTTCTCCTTCGGCTGGCAGGACGCGCCCCAGCTCCTCTCGGAAACGCTCGGCCTGCTCGAATGACGTGCCCCCAACTCCTCCCCCGCACCCACGCCGGAAAACCCATCCGCCGATGGGGGCCGCTTGCGTGTGGCCTTTGTGCACGATCAGTACTAGGATAGCTGCGCTGCAACGCGCGATGCCGAGCACCCCACCCACCGGCGTAACGACAGGAGGTCGGACATGTCCGCACGGAAGAGGATCGACATCTATCCCCAACCCACACAGGCCGAGTGCACGCGTGGAACGTTCGCCCCGCCGAAGGGCCAGCTCAAGCTCCGCATCCCTCCCAAGGCCCCGCGATGGGTCCGCGCGGCGGCCGACATCGCCGCCGGGGAGATCGGCAAGGCCATCCGTCGCAGGTGCGTGCTCGGCACGGGCCGATCGCTGCGTCGGTTCACCGCCGTCGCCGGAGACGCCGCCGGCGACAAGCCGTGGCGACTGGTGTGGGACCGCGCCGCCCCGCGGAACACCAAGGACGAGTGCTATGAGATCCACATCGAGCCCAGCTCGATCGTCGTACGCGCCGGTGGCTGGGCGGGGCTCGGACAGGCGATGCGGACGATGCTGGACCTCTGCGACGCCGGCCTGCCGTGCGGACGGATCGCCGACGGCCCGCGGTTCGGCATCCGCTCGATGCTGATCCATCTGGGCTACAACCAGTGGCGACACACGCCGAGCAAGGAGCTGGTCTACGGCTTCAGCGACAGGCTCCGGTTCGACAAGCCTGTCTTCGACGAGGCCATCTTGCTGATGGCGCGGCTCAAGATGAATCTCGTCATCCTCGACATCGGAGACGCGCTGAAGTATCGCTCGCATCCGGAGATCGCTGTTCGCGGGGCCCTGACGCCGACGCAGCTGAGACGCCTGCTCAAGGAGTGCCGCGATCTCGGCGTCGAACCGATCCCCAAACTCAACTTCGCCACGACCCACGACGCCTGGCTCAAGGAATACGGCAAGATCGTGGGCACGGAGGACTACTACGAGATCTGCGAGGACCTCATCACCGAGCTCATCGATCTGTTCGACGGGCCGCGCTTCTTCCACATCGGCATGGATGAGGAGACGATCCATCACAGCCGGGGCCTGTTGCACGAGCACATCGTGCTCCGGACGGGCAAGGCGTGGCTGGATGCGGTCAAGCGGCTCGATCGCATCGTCCGAGAGGCCGGGGCGCGGACGTGGATGTGGGGCGACCCGCTCTGGCCGGATCGCGAGGGGCCGCGACCGCAGATCCCCAGGTGGATCTTGCTGAGCGACTGGAACTACAGCAAGCGGAAGACCTTTCCCACCTGTCTGGAGATCCAGAAGCTCGGCTACGAGAACATCCCGGCCGGCGCCAATTGGACCGAGGACGAGAACATCGCCCTGCTCACGCAGTTCACCGCCAAGAAGCTCAACCCGAAGAAGAATCCCGGCATGATGATGACCACGTGGAACCCGACGATCAAAGGGTGCCGCGGCAACATCCTCAACGGGATTTCGCTGGCGGCGGGCGTGTTCTGGAACCCCGTCGGTCCGTCGCGCGCCCCGTGGCCTCGCGACCACTACGCGGGCACGTGGAAGCGCACGAACCGATGAACTCGAGCGGAACGGGTGGCCGCCACCCAAGGGGGAAGACGTCAACGCCCCCGAGCTCCGTCTGCAAGGGGGGGGCGTCATCGGCTCCACGCGAGACCGGGAAGACCCGTCATGGGAAGCCGAGCCGGGCCGTTCTCGCCCCCGGCCAATCCGCTCTGACGTATGCAGATGACCGGCGTGAGGACAGCCCGGGTCTGAATGCGCCGCTCTGACACCGGATCCGCCGGACGAGACAAACCCCATAAGGATCCACAAGGGGATGGGTTCGCGTTGCGTTCCGCGCCCGAGGTGCTCGAGGCCGCAAACCTACTGACACCAGATCGCGTAGAGCTTTGCGTTGAGCAGGTGCAGGACCAGCTTGATCTCTTTGTCGGTGGGCAAACCCGGATCGCCCTGCCAGGTCAGGGGCACGGTGGCGGCATCGACGGAGACGGGCAACGACTTGGCCGCCTCGAATCCGGGCAGGGGTTTGCCCTTTGCGTCGAGCACCTCCGCGCGGACCGCCCCCTTCTGGGCGTCGACGTTGATGAAGAGCCGCGTGCCGTTCACCGAAAGCGGCTTGGTGACAAGCCTGCCCTCCTTCTTCTCGGCCGCTTCGAGGGCGACGAAACCGTCCGGACGCGTGGTCGCAAGGCCGATCGCCCCCCGTTCAGGTCCCCGATCGTTGTGGTGGCGGGCCGAGCCGAAATAGTAGATCCACAGCCTGTCGGCGTGCGCGAGCGGCGGGCTGCCCGGCACCATGATCATCGTGCTGTCGAACGCGCCCTTTTGCCCTCGAGCCACAAAGACGCCGCGATCCGCCACACGCGACCACGTGGTGCCGTCCCGGCCTGCGATGAGCTGAAAGTCGATCGTCCCCGGTCCCGGTCGGTACAGCTCGAGCCAACCGAGGTACTGTCGGCCATAGCCGAACGTATAGTGACCATAGAACTGGGCGTCCGAGGGGTCTTGCTTGTCGGGGACCAGGATGAGCTGCGGCCCGGGCCATTGCCAGAGGTCTTGGGTCACCGCCTGACGCCGACAGCGTACGCCGTTCTTCGTCCACTTCAGGTTGCCGACGAACCGGCCGTGACGCGCGTCCCAACTCCATGTGGTGCGGTCCTGCGCCTGCGACAACGGCACCGCCGGCTTGTCCCAATGGGGCTTCCAGTTGATGCCGTCCGCCGAAGTGAACACATAGTGCCCCGCGGTCTTGATTCCGTACTGGAGGCCGCGGGCGGCGATCTTCTTCGGATCGTATGGCCAGGTGCCGACGAACGCGATCAGGACGTATCGCTCCTCCGGCTTCTTCCAGTCCGGCCGCCAGATGACCGAGAAGCTGTCGAAGTGGCTGCCCCGATGCCGGAGCACGATGTTGTTCTTCTTGCCGCCCTGAAATTCGACAATCCCGAGCTCCGGCTTATCCCACTGCACGCCGTCCTTGGACTCGGCATAGCAAAGGAACGCGCTGTCCGCCATGGGGACCGTGCCGATATGATTGGGGAGCTCGCGCCCTTCGTAGTACGTCGCGGCGGCCGGAGCGGTGGTCGGCGAACTCGTGGCGGGCCCGGCGTTCTGGGACGTGGCGGTCGTCGGTGCGGAGGAGGTCGCGGTCGTCGCTCCCGTGGACCTCGTCGTCGCCGGTGCGGACGACGCCGCCTTCGTGGTCGAAGACCTTGGGTCGTCGAGCGCGTGTCTCGACCACCACACGTTGTACACCAGATACCACATCCGAAAGCACTTGCGCTGGGGATCGTAGTATACGGACGGCATCGTGACGAAGCCCTGAAGCTCCCAGGGCCGATCGCCCACGAGCACGGGATTCTTCGCGTGCTTGGTTGCGGGAATGACCCGGCGCGTGAGGTTCTCCGACTTCTCGATCAGGTAGTCGTCGATCAGGAGCTCGTGCTCCGCCGTCAGGGCAATCGACTCGGGCTGTGCCGCGTCGGCCGTCGCCGCAAACGACACGCCGACCACCAACCCAAGCAGTGTCATCAAGGCCGTTGTACGGGACATCAAGGCACGGGCCTCCCCTCGAAAACTCCGGACGGACACCGGCTGTGCAAGACCATGGCGCTCGTCTAGAATACCAAGTGTAGCACAGCCATGGCCCTGCGACCATCGGCGGGCCGGCGTTGTCGCACACGTTGCGGAGTCGTCCGTGAGCGGTTCGGAACTGGAATACCGTGTTCGCTTTTCGGATACGGATTGGATGGGCCTGTTGCATCACGCCCACTATCCGAGGCTGTTCGAGTGGGCCCGCGAGGAGTTCTTCCGTTCGGTCGGCCACGCCTGGCTCGATCACATCCACGAGGATCGATGGCTTGCCGTGCTGGAGCTCGAATACCATGTGGTGGGCCGGGCGCGCTATGACGACGTCCTGCACATCCACACCACGCTCACCCAAGTGAGCCGGGCACGGATCTGGCTGGAATACGAGGTGCGCGCCGCGGATGCAGGCGAAGTGGTCGCGCCGGCCGGACCCTGCACGC